>JAXDGQ010000022.1:0-7658 GCA_034664965.1 Solirubrobacteraceae bacterium
TCAGAACTGCGGGGTGCCCGCGTCCGGCGTGCTCGCCTCGGCGTAGCGCCGGCGCGGGATCCGCCCGGCGCGGTAGGCGAGGCGTCCGCCTTCGACGCCGAGGCGCACGGCGCGCGCCATCGTCGCCGGGTCCTCGGCGCGGGAGATCGCCGAAGCCGCGAGCACGGCGTCGCAGCCGAGCTCCATCGCCAGGGCTGCGTCGGAGGCGGTGCCGACACCCGCGTCGAGCACCACCGGCACGCTCACGCGTTCGCGGATCAGCGCGAAGTTGTACGGGTTGCGGATGCCCATGCCGCTGCCGATCGGCGAGCCGAGCGGCATCACGGCGGCGCAGCCGATGTCCGCGAGCCGGCGCGCGAGCACGGGGTCGTCCGTGGTGTAAGGGAGCACGACGAAGCCGTCGTCGACGAGCTCCTCGGCGGCGCGCAGCAGCTCGGGCGCGTCGGGCAGCAACGTGTCCTCGTCTCCGATCACCTCGAGCTTGATCCAGTCGGTGGCGAACGCCTCGCGCGCCAGACGCGCCGTCAGCACGGCGTCGCGCGCGGTGTGGCAGCCGGCGGTGTTCGGCAGCAGCTCGACGCCGGCGTCGGACAGCACGTCGACCAGCGATCCGCGCGCCGCCGGGTCGACGCGGCGCAGGGCGACGGTCACCAGCTCGCAGCCGCTCGCGGCGATCGCCTCGCCCAGCAGCGCCAGCGACTGAAAGCCGCCGGTACCGAGCAGCAGGCGCGAGCTCAGCGTGCGCCCCGCGATCATCAGCGGGTCGGCAAGTGTGGCCGACGCGCCGACCGGCGCGGAGCCGTCCGGTCCCTCCTGCCCGCCGTTGCGCGCGCCTGCGGCGGGCGTGTCGATCGTCTCGCGCATGCCCGCCATCATCCTCCCTGCATCGCCGTGAGCACCTCCACCCGCGCGTGCTCGGCCAGCGCGAAGGAGCCCCACTGCGCCCGCGGCACGACCTCGCCGTCGACCGCGACCGCGACGCCGCGCGCGTCCAGCGCGAGGTCGAGCCTGCCGAGGATCGCTGCGATCGTCTCGCCCGCGCGCAGGTCGGACTGCTGCCCGTTGAGCACGATCACGAGAGCACCGCGCTGGGAGCCGCAGCCGGCGGCGGGTCGTATGCGGCGAAGCGTCGCGGGTCGCACGCGGCGAGCAGCGTGTCTGCGGGTCGCCCGCCGGCGAGCAGCTGCACGACGAGCTGTGCCGTCAAGGGCGCGAGCAGGATGCCGTTTCGGTGGTGGCCCGTCGCCCACGTCAGGCCCTCCAGCGCGCCGCGGCCGATCGCCGGCGCGTTGTCCGGGGTCCCGGGCCGCAGGCCCGCGCACAGCTCCTCGACCTTCAGCTCGCGCACTCCCGGCACCACCTCGATCGCCTCGCGCAGCAGCTCATAGACCCCGCCGGCATCCGGCTGCACGTCAAAACCGCGCTCCTCGACGGTCGCACCGAGCACATAGCGCCCGCCGGCTCGCGGCACGAGGTAGCCGCCCTGAAAGCGCACGACGCTGCTCAGCAGACCGGCACCGCCTGGATCGCGCAGGCGCAGCAGCTGACCTCTGACAGGACGGACCGGCATGCGCTCGGCGGCTCCCTCGATCTGCCCGCTCCAAGCCCCCGAGGCGACGACCACGTGCTCGGTGCTCAACAACTCGCCGCTGTCGGGCGGCGAGGCCGATTCCGGTTGATCGGGCCGCGCGGCCGACTCGCGGCCGCCGCGCGACGCGGCCGACCCGCCGGCGAGTCGGCCGAGCGTCACGCCGGTGACGCGCTCGCCTGCCGCATCGACCTCGATGCGCGCGACGGGCGCGTGCTCGCGCAGCTGCACGCCCACCGATTCGCACGCCTTGCGCAGCGCCGCGAGCACCAGGCGGGGATCGACCGAGTGATCGTCTGGCGCCTCCAGCGCAAGACGCAAGGTCGGCGCGAGGGCCGGCTCGCGCTCGCGCGCCTGGCTCGGGCGCAGCCGATTGGTCGCCAGGCCGAGCGAGTCGCGAAAGGCGATCTGGCGCTCCAGCTCGCGCGCCTCGTCGGCGTCGCGCGCGACCAGCAGCGTGCCGGTCTGGAGAAAGCCGATCCGCTGTCCGGACGCCTCCTGCAGCTCCTGCGCGAACGCCGGCCACATGTCGGCCGAGCGCAGGCCCAGGTCGAGCACCCGCCGGGCGGCTTGGCCGAACTCCGCCTCGGCGACCGGCGCGAGCATCCCGGCGGCCACGCGCGAGGTCCCGCAGCCGATCGTCTCGCGCTCGAGCACCGTCACCGCCATCCCGCGCTGGCGCGCGCGCCACGCCACCGCGAGCCCGATCACGCCGCCGCCGACGACGAGCAGGTCCGCTGAGCCAGGCGAGTTGGCCATGCGTTGATGCTAGCCCGCGGCAAGCGCCCGGGCGGGGCACGGCGCGGCGACGCACCAGCTGCGGCGCGAACGCCTGCCAGACTGCCGCAGATGCCCGCAGCAGACGTAGGCTCCGATCGTCGCGAGCGACTCGCCGCCGCGCGGCTGTATCTCGTGTGCGACGCCAACCCCGGCGGTCGCCCCCTGCCCGACGTCGTGCGCCCGGCGATCGCCGGCGGCGTCGACATCGTGCAGCTGCGCGACAAGCAGCTCGCCGACGAAGAGCTGGCCGCCGTCGCCAACGCCGCGCGCGCGCTGTGCCAGGCGCTGGGCGCGCTGCTGATCGTCAACGACCGCCCACTCGTCGCGCGCGAGGCCGGCGCCGACGGCGTCCACGTCGGCCAGGACGACCTGCCGGTGGCCGACGTCCGCGAGATCGTCGGGCCGGACATGCTGATCGGCCTGTCCACGCACGCCGAGAGCGAGATCGACGCGGCCGTGCCGGCGGCAGCGGACGGGACGCCGCTGGTCGACTACATCGGCGTCGGCCCGGTGCACGAGACGCCGACCAAGGCAGGGCGCCCGGCGGTCGGCCTCGGGCTCGTCCGCTACGCCGCCGCGCACGCCTGCGTGCCGTTCTTCGCGATCGGCGGCCTGCAGGCGGCGAGCCTTCCCGACGTGCTTGGCGCCGGTGCCTCGCGGGCGGTCGTGCTGCGGGCGATCGCCGACGCCGAGGATCCGCAACGGGCCGCGCGCGAGCTGCGCGCGCTGCTCGACGGGCGCGACGATGACTGATCCGCCCGCGCCGCCCGGCGGCGGCGAGCACGACGCGCAGGAAAAGCGGGGCGGGAGACCGCCGCGCGGCCAGCGCGAGGAGCAGATTCGCCAGGCCCTGCGACCGCTCGGCGAGGACGAGCAGCCGGTGGCGCTGATCGTCGCGATCGGCGCCTGCATCGTGCTGGCGATCGCCGTGATCGCCGGCGCCGCCAGCATCCACGACCTCAGCCGCCACGGCGGCTCTCTGCCCGGCGCCGCGCTGCTCGCCGTCGTCCTCGCGCTGCTCGCACAGGGCATGTACCGCCATCGCTACTGGGCGGTGCTCTCATTCGAGGCGCTGCTGGCCTTTCAGATCATCGTCACCTCGCTCGCGCTCGTCGTCGCCTCGACGATCGTCGCCGGGGCGATCTGCCTGCTCAGCGTCGGGCTCGGGGGCTGGCTGTTCTGGAAGCTCGTTCGCGTCATGGGCCGCCTTCAGGTCGAGGACCGCCGATAGGCGCCGCTGACGGCCTGTTGCGCTTCGATAGGCTCACGCCCCGATGGCCGAGAACTCCTACGACTGCATCGTCATCGGCTCCGGGCCGGGCGGCTACGTGGCCGCGATCCGCGCCGCGCAGCTCGGCAAGAAGACCGCCGTCGTCGAGCGCGACAAGCTCGGCGGACGCTGTTTGAACTACGCCTGCATCCCCGCCAAGGCCGTGCTGCGCTCGGCCGACCTGCTCGCCGAGATCCGCGAGGCGGGCGAGTACGGACTGACGGTGTCAGGCGTCGAGGTCGACTTCGCCGGCGTGATGGCGCGCCGCGAGAAGGTCGTCACGACGCTCACATCCGGTGTCGGCGGGTTGTTCAAGAAAAACAAGATCGACGTGATCGAGGGCGACGGCGCGCTGACGGCCGACGGCGGCGTGCGTGTCGGCGATCAGACCTACTCCGCCGAGACGGTGATCCTGGCGACCGGGTCCACGCCGCGCACGATCCCCGGCGTCGAGTTCTCAGAGCGCATCATCGGCACGGAGCAGGCCTGGGCGCTGTCGCAGCTGCCGGCGCGCCTGGCCGTCGTCGGTGCAGGCGCCTCGGGCGCCGAGATCGCTTCCGGCTACGCCCGCCTGGGCAGCGAGGTTGCGCTGATCGAGGCCGTCGACCGCCTGCTGCCGACCGAGGACGCGGACGTCTCGCGCCTGGTCGAGCGCGGCTTCAAGCGCCAGGGGATCAGCGTCCACACCGGCGACCCGATCGCCTCCGTGCAGTCGGGCAAGTCGAGCGTGACCTTCACGCACGCCGGAGACTCGAAGCTGGAGGTCGACTATCTCGTGATCTGCGCTGGACGCGCTGCCGACGTCGACGGGCTCGGTCTCGCGGAGGCCGGCGTCCAGCTGGACGAGCGCGGCCTGGTGGCGGTCGACGGCGCCCTGCGCACGAGCCGCGCCGGCGTCTACGCGATCGGCGACCTCGTCGCCGGCCCGGCGCTCGCGCACAAGGCCTCCGACGAGGGGATCATCGCCGCCGAGGACGCCGCCGGGCGCCAGACGCATCCGATCTCCTACGTCGACATCCCGCGCGCCACCTTCTGCACGCCCAACGTCGGGTCCTTCGGCCTGACCGAGGAGCAGGCGCGCGAGCAGGGCTACGACGTCGTCGTCGGCAAGGTCCCCTACGGCGCCGTCGGCGGCGGCATCGTCTACGGCGACCGCACCGGCATGGTCAAGCTCGTCGGCGAGTCCAAGTACGGCGAGCTGCTCGGCGGGCACATCGTCGGCACGCGCGCCACCGAGCTGATCCAGGAGCTCGTCAACGTGCGCCTGCTCGAGGGCGGCTACGCCGAGGTCGGGCGCATCATCCACGGCCACCCGACGCTCTCAGAGGCCGTCATGGAGGCCGGCCGCGCCGCCGACGGCTGGTTGATTCACGGCTGAGCCGTGAGCACGCCGGCCAGCTTCTACTTCGACCTGGCGAGCCCGCTGGCCTACCTCGCGGCCGAGCGCGTGCTGCACGCGCTCCCCGGGGCGGCCGAGTGGCAGCCGGTGCTCGCCGCAGAGCTGGGAGCGCCCGAGCGCTTCGACGCCTTTCGCTGCGAGCGCGAGGGGGACGTGTTTCGCGCCGAGATCGCCCGGCGCGCGCAGGAGCTCGCCCTGCAGCCGCTGCGCTGGCCCGAGCCCTTCCCCTTCGACAGCGCGCTGGCGATGCGCGCCGCCACCTACGCGAAGTCGATCGGGCGCACGGTGCCCTTCGCCCAGGCGGCCTTTCGCCAGGCCTTCGCCGGCGGGCGCGACCTGACGCAGATGGACAACGTGCTGATCGCCGCGGCGGCCTGCGAGATGCACCCCGCGGCCGTCACGCGCGGCGTCGGGCTGCGCTCCGTCGCCGAGCAGCTCGCCGAGTCGACGCGGCGCGCGAGCAGATCGAACATAAAAGACGTTCCCGCCGTCGTCGTCGGCGACAGCGTGTTCGAAGGCGAGCGCGCGATCGAGCAGGCGGCGCAGCGAATGCTCTCCGACGCTTCGGAGATCGCCGCGCGATGAGGGCCAAGGCGGCCTACCGGCTGATCGTCACGCGCGGAGGGCGCACACCGGCGCTGCTCGCCGACGCGCAGCGCGTCGATCACATCGAGCTCGTCGACATCGACGACGGCGAAGTCGTCCTGTTCTGGGATCTGCCGCCGCACGCCGCCTCCAGACGCGCGCGGGCGCTGCGCGAGGAGCTCGTCCAACTCGACGCAGCGGAGTTCCTCGCGCGCTGGAGTACCGTGGATTGATGGCAGACCTACCGGAGCCCGCCGTCGCGCGGGAGTGGCTGCAGACGATGACGCTCATCCGGCGCTTCGAGGAGCGGGCGGGTGAGATGTACGCCCGGGCCAAGGTCGGCGGCTTTCTGCATCTGTCGATCGGCGAGGAGGCCACGATCGTCGGCAGCGCGCGCGCCCTGCGCGACAGCGACTACCTGATCTCCACCTACCGCTCCCACGGCCACGCGCTGGTGCGCGGCACGCCGCCGGAGAACGTCATGGCCGAGCTGTTCGGGCGCGTCGACGGCTGCTCGGGCGGTCGCGGCGGCTCGATGCACATGTTCGACATCTCGCGCCGCTTCATGGGCGGATACGGCATCGTCGGCGGCAACCTGCCGATCGCCGCCGGGCTGGCGCTCGCCTCCGACTACGAAGGCACCGAGGACGTCACGCTGTGCACGTTCGGCGACGGTGCCTCCAACCAGGGCACGTTCGGCGAGACGCTCAACCTCGCCGCCCTGTGGAAGCTGCCCGTGGTGTTCATGGTCACCAACAACCAGTTCGGCATGGGCACCGCGCTCGGCCGCCACTCCGCGGTGACCGACCTGCAGCGCAAGGGCGAGAGCCTCGGCGTGCCCGGCATGCGCTGCGACGGGATGGACGTGCAGGACACCTACCGCGTCCTCTGCGAGGCGGTCGCCCGCGTGCGCGAGGAGCGCCGGCCGCTGCTCGTCGAGGCCGTCACCTACCGCTTTCGCGGCCACTCGATGGCCGATCCCGAGCAGTACCGCTCCAAGGAGGAGGTCGCGCAGTGGCGCGAGCGCGATCCGATCCCCGCCTTCGGCGAGAAGCTCGTCGCCCAGGGCGTGATCGACCAGGACGAGCGCGAGCGGATCGACGCGCAGGCAATCGCGCGCGTCGACGCCGCCGTGCAGTTCGCCGAGGCCTCCCCCTTCCCGCCCGCCGAGTCGCTCTACGACGACGTCTACGTGCTCGACTCCGCCTCCAGCGGCTGGTACTCGGTGCGCACCACCGACCCGCAACAGGCGGCCGGCGACGAGCCGACCGAGTTCTCGCTGGCCGAAGGCGACGAGATCCCCCAGCAGATGTCCGACGCCCTCGCGCACGGCGAGGACGCCGCCTGATGGCCCAGATGCGCTACCGCGAGGCGCTCAACGCCGCGCTGCGCGAGGAGCTCGCGCGCGACGAGCGCGTCCTGCTGATGGGCGAGGACATCGGCGTCTTCGGCGGCGCCTTCAAGGTCACCGACGGCCTGCTGGAGGAGTTCGGCGAGAAGCGCGTGCGCGACACGCCGATCTCCGAGAACACGATCGTCGGGATGGGCGTGGGGGCGGCCATGGCCGGTCTACGGCCCGTCGTCGAGATCATGACCGTGAACTTCGCGCTGCTGGCGATGGACCAGATCATCAACTCGGCGGCGCACATCCACTACATGTTCGGCGGACAAGCACGCGTGCCGCTCGTCGTGCGCATGCCCCAGGGCGCCGGGCACCAGCTCGGCCCCACGCACTCGCACTGCTTCGAGGCGCTCTTCCTGCACGTGCCCGGCCTGCTCGTCGCGGCCCCCGCCACCGCCGCCGACGCCAAGGGTCTGCTGAAGACCGCCATCCGCGACGACAACCCGGTCATCTTCATCGAGCACGAGTCGCTCTACGGCGTGCGCGGCGAGGTCCCCGACGACGACGACCACCTCGTCGACTTCGGCCGCGCCGCGATCCGCCGCGAGGGCGAGGACGTGACGATCGTCGGCATCTCGCGCATGGCGCTCACCGCCGAGAAGGCGGCGAAGGAGCTCGCCGAGGAGCACGAGAT
>JAXDGQ010000023.1:0-3573 GCA_034664965.1 Solirubrobacteraceae bacterium
GTGATCACGCGCAAGGCCTACGGCGCCGGCTACTACGTGATGAACGGCCGCGCTTACGAGCCCGACCTGATCGTCGCCTGGCCGAGCGCCGAGATCAGCGTGATGGGCGCCGAGGGGGCGGTGGAGATCGTGATGCGCAAACAGGTCGAGGAAGCTGAGGACCCGGAGGCCAAGAAGGCCGAGCTGATCGCCGCCTACCGCAAGATCATCGACGTCTACATCGCCGCCGGCAACGACATGATCGACGACGTGATCGACCCGCGCGAGACCCGCGCGACGATCTGCCGCGGCCTGGAGATGGCCGAGGGCAAGAAGATCGAGCGTCCCTACAAGCGACAAGGAGTGGTGCCCGTATGAGCCTCGATGACCCCGTAGTCATCACCTGCTCGATCTCCGGGGCGATCGCCAACCGCGAGCAGTGTCCGGCGATCCCCTACACGCCGGCCGAGTATGCGGCGGAGGCCCGGCGGATCGTCGACGAGGGCGGCGTGATGATCCACATCCACGCGCGCACACCCGACGGCACGCCCAGCTACGAGGTCGAGGACTTCCAGGCGATCACCGAGGCGATCCGCGCGGAGGTCGGCGATGCGGTGATCGTGAACTACTCTACGGGCACGATCGGCGTGCCGGTGGCCAAGCGCATCGAGTACCTGCGCGCATGCCGCCCGGAGGTGGCGGCGCTGAACATGGGCCCGCTGAACTACGCCAAGTACTCGCCCTCGCGCAAGCAGTTCGTCTTTCAGATGGTCTTCCAGAACCCGTTCGAGGAGATCGTCGAGCTGCTGGAGGCGATGAACGAGCTTCACATCAAACCCGAGCACGAGTGCTTTGACATCGGCCACGTCGGCAGCCTTGCGCCGCTGATCGACATGGGCGTGCTGAAGACGCCGCTGCACGTCGACTGCGTGATGGGCGTCGTCGGCGGGATACCGCCGACCGCGCGCAACCTCGCGGCGATGGTCGAGAACATTCCCGAGGGCTCGCACTGGGGCGTGATCGGGATCTCGCGCGACCAGTGGATGCTGGTCGCCGCGGCGCTGACGCTCGGCGGCTCGATCCGCGTAGGGCTGGAGGACAACCTGTATCTCCCCAACGGCGAGATGGCCAGCTCCAACGGCGAGTTGATCGCCAAGGCGCGCCAGCTGACCGAAGACCTCGGCCGCCGTCCGGCGACCGTGCAGGAGGCGCGCGCGATGCTGAACATCGCCCAGCGCGTGGAGGCGCCGGCGTGAGAGATCGTTTTATGGGCGGCCTCGCGGCCGCGATGTGCGTGCGCCGGGCAGCCCCGAGGTGAGCCTCCCGTTGGACGGCATCCGCGTGCTGGACCTCTCGCGGCTGCTGCCCGGGGGCTTCTGCTCGCTGCTGCTGGCCGACTTCGGCGCGGACGTGCTGAAGGTCGAGGACACGGGCATGGGCGACTACATCCGCTGGTCGCCGCCCTACTACGAGGGCGCGCACGAGAGCGCACGCTCGGCCCTCTTTCTCTCGCTCAATCGCAACAAGCGCTCGATCCGCCTGGACCTCAAGAACGAGCGCGGGCGCGAGGTGCTGTTGCGGCTGGTGCGCGACTACGACGTGGTGCTTGAGTCCTTTCGCCCGGGCGTGCTCGACCGGCTCGGCGTCGGCTATGAGCGGATGCGCGAGGAGAACCCCGGACTGGTCTACTGCGCGATCTCCGGCTACGGCCAGGACGGCCCCAAACGCGACGCCTCCGGGCACGACATGAACTACCTCGGCCTGATCGGTCTGCTCGGGCTGACCGGCGAGCGCGGCGGCGCGCCCGTGCAGGCCGCCGGTCAGATCGCCGACCTCGGCGGCGGTGCGCTGATGGCGGCGTTCGGCATCCTCGCGGCGCTGCGCGAGCGCGACGGCGGCGGCGGTGGCTCGCAGCAGGGCTCAGGCGAAGGCCAGCTCGTCGACGTGTCGATGGCCGACGGGGCGCTGTCGTGGCTGGCGATGGTGGCCGCCAGCTATTTCGCCGACGGCGCCGTGCCGACCCGCGGCGAGCTGCCGCTGGCCGGATCATTGGTCTGCTATCGCCCGTACGAGTGCGCCGACGGGTGGGTCACGCTCGGCGCGCTGGAGCCGAAGTTCTGGCAGGGCTTCTGCCGCGGCGTCGGGCGCGAGGATCTGATCGCCGCCCAGTTCGAGCGTCCCGGGTCGGCCGCGCACGAGCAGGTGGCGGAGATCTTCAAGGGGCGCACGCGCGGTCAATGGGAGGCCTTCGCGCGCGAGAACGACTGCTGTCTGGAGCCGGTGCTCGAGCTCGACGAGGCGCTCTCCTCCGAGCTGGTCGCAGCCCGCGAGATGGTCGTCGAGCTCGATCAGCCCGGCGCCGAGCGCCCGGTGCGCCAGCTCGGCCTGCCGGTCAAGCTCGCGCGCACGCCCGGCGATCACGCGCGGCTTCCCGGACCCGCGCTCGGCGAGCACACCGAGGAGGTGCTGCTGGCGGCCGGCTACTCACAGCAGCAGGCTGCCGAGCTGCTGTCCGAGGGCGCGGCGGCGGGACCGGCCGGCGACCGCTCCGGCGGCCAGCAGGATCTCTCCTTCCGGGTGTGAGGCCGGGTCGGATGCCATGAGCGCGACCATCCAGACGAGCGGCGACGCTCCTGCGAGCCCGCCGCTGCTGAAGATGAGCGAGCTGGCCGAGCGCTCGGGCGTGAGCGCGGGGACGATCCGCTACTACCTGCGCGAGGGACTGCTCGGCGAGGGTCGGGACATCGTGCGCACGAGCCGCAACATGGCCTACTACCCGCCCGAGTACGTGCAGCGGATCGAGCTGATCAAGCGCCTGCAGGAGAAGCGCTTCATGCCGCTTCGGCTGATCAAGGGGGCGCTGGAAGAGGACCCCGGGCGCGTGCACGCGCTGATCGAGCTGGAGGATCGCATCCTCGAGCGCGCGCTGGCCAGCGCCGAGGACTCCCGCCGCCTGTCGGCCAAGACCGTGCGCGAGCGCTATGACATCCCGCGCAACGTGCTCGACCGCCTCGCGGAGATCGGCGTGCTGACACCCAACCGCAGCGGCTACGAGCAGGACGACGTGAAGATCATCGAGGCGATCGCCAGCTTCCGCGCGGGCGGGTACGAGGAGGCACTCGGCTTCACCGTGTACGACACGCTGCGCTATCGCCAGGCGCTGGAGCCGCTCGTGCAGGAGGAGGTGCGCGCCCTGCTGGAGCGCCTCGCCGGCGAGGTCGAGGTCGAGCGTGCGATGGAGATCGTGGCGGCCGGCGTGGAGCCGCTGCGCGAGCTGCTCGGGGCGATGCACTCAAAGCTGCTGCTGGCCGAGCTGCGCCGCCAGCGCGCGGCCGGCGACTAGCCTCCCGGCCGGTCCGCGCGGCTTCGCGGCCGGCCTCACGGGCCGAGGCCCGGCGCTACCAGAGCGCGCGGTGATGCTCGACCACGCCGAGGCCGTGAGCTAGTGCGAGACCTCCGGGCAGCGAGCCGGAGAAAGCCCCGAAAGGGGCTCGATAGTGACTCTTGACGACGATCATGTTCGCGTCGTGGCTGCGCTCGGCCTCGGCGTGGAAGCGCAGCGTCGAGCCATCCACGCAGTCGATTCGCCGGAGG
>JAXDGQ010000024.1:0-15947 GCA_034664965.1 Solirubrobacteraceae bacterium
TCACGAAGCTGCCGATCGTGCGCCCGCCGCGACGCAGCGGCGCCGTGACGGGCGCGAGCACGAACGGGCCGCCGACGTCCGACAGCAGTCGCCCGCCCGCGCTCACGCGCAGGCGGACGACGTGTTCGTGCAACAGCGCTTCGACGGCCGCACGCGTGGCGGTCGGGTCCTTTCGCGCGACGGCGCGCAGCAGCGGTCGGCTGTGCTGCACGCGATCGATCTGTGCGTGCGTTCGCCTGCCCGCCTCGCCGTCGTAGATCAGGTGAGCGATGTGGCTGATCGTGTTGTACGTCGTCTCTTCGTCGTTGGAGCCGCACAGCGTCGACGTCGAGGCCACCGGGCGGATCAGATAAACGCGCAGCGGATCGCCCGCCGGGTATGCCCTGGCCGCAAACGAGGTGAACTCATAGGCGGTCCCCGAACGGGTCAGCGTGCCCCGCGCCGGGAGCTCGCCGGGCGGCAGCGCAACCGTGCCCGCGACGTCGCGCCCGGCGCCCGGCGTCGCACCGACCGAGCGCACGACCGTCTGTGCTTCGGCGATCCCGTTGAGCTCGGCGATCAGCCCGCCGTCCGCCCACACGCTCGTCTGAAAGCTCGCGATCGGCTTGCCCGCGGTACCGGTGAGCTCGCCCGTCAGCGGAGCCACGGCCGCGCCGCCCAGGTCGGCCAGCACGCGCCCGCCGGCGGTCACCCGCAGGTTCGTCATGTGCCCTGTCGCCAGCAGGGAGCGCGCGGCAGCGCGCGTGGCCGAAGCGTCGCCCGCTTCGACCGCTTTGCGCAGCGCGCTCGAGCGGGTGATCATGTGCATCGCGCTGGCCGTGCGTTCGCTGGCGATGCCCTGGCGATAGACGCGCGTGGCAACCCCCGAGAGCGCCGCCAGCACAGTCGAGGCGCAGCTCGGGTGCGTCGTCGCGTCGACGTCGGCGCGCGCGTCGCTGCCGTCGCGCAGGCTCGACCCGCAGCCGCTCAGCGCCACCAGGCCGCCGAGCACGACAACCGCCGCGAGCGCGATCGCCGCACGCCGGGGAAGCGATCGGAAGGCGGCCGGGCGTGGGTGCACGCGATGAACCATCGAGAACGATCCTAAGCGGTGGCTAATCCGGCCGTGAGATAGCTTTCAGCGGATGCCGACCGCCCTGATCACCGGTGCCTCCACGGGAATCGGCCAGGCGACCGCCCTGCGGCTGGCCAGGGCCGGCTGGACGGTGCTCGCCGGGGTGCGCCACCAGGACGACGGCGAGCGGCTCGCCGCCGAAGCTCCGGCCGGACGCGTGCAGCCGCTGATCCTCGACGTGATCGACTTTCAGCAGATCGAGCAGGCGGCGGCGCGCGTCAGCGAGCTGGGCGGTGGCGGCGACTCCACACCCGGCCGCCTCGACGCGCTCGTCAACAACGCCGGCATCGGCTTCGGCGGTCCGCTGGAGCTGATCCATCCCGATGACCTGCGCAAGCAGTTCGACGTCAACGTGCTCGGTCAGATCGCCGTGACGCAGGCGCTGCTGCCGGCCCTGCGCGCCGCGCAGGGCCGGATCGTCTTCCTCTCCTCCGTCGGCGGCCGCGTGGCGATGGCGTTCACCGCTCCCTACGCCGCCTCCAAGCACGCGATCGAGGCGATCGGCGACGCGCTGCGCGTCGAGCTGGCCACCACCAACCTGCAGGTCGCGCTCGTCGAGCCGGGTTCGGTGGCGACGCCGATCTGGGACAAGGCGCGCGAGAGCGGACAGCGGCTGACCGTCCCGCCCAGCCTGCAGAAGGAGTACGGGCGCGTGCCCGAGGCGATGGACAAGACGCTTGCAGACACCGCCAAGCGCGGTGTCCCGGCCGAGCAGGTCGCGCAGACGATCGAGCAGGCGCTGACCGCGCGGCGG
This sequence comes from Solirubrobacteraceae bacterium, assembly GCA_034664965.1. Classification (GTDB taxonomy): domain Bacteria; phylum Actinomycetota; class Thermoleophilia; order Solirubrobacterales; family Solirubrobacteraceae; genus Palsa-744. The sequence continues at coordinate 1,869 of JAXDGQ010000024.1, forward strand.
ATGAAGGCGCGCTATGTCGTCGGCCGCGACGCGCGCGCGATGATCATCGCCAGGCGCCTGCTGCCCGATCACGTGTTCGACCGCATAGCTCGCCGGGCGCTCGGCGTCTAGGGCCGGACGGCGCCTATCGCGATCGCTCAGCCCGGCGGCGGATAGACGGCCAACCACGCGAACAGGCTCGTCGTGGCCGCGTGCGTCTGCAGCATCCCCGGCCGTGCGTTGTTCGGCGCCAGCGCTTCGCCGTTCCACGAGAGCAGGTACAGCCCATCGCCGTTGCGCGCGCGCGTCTCCGCGTTGCGCGCATTGTCCGCCGCCAGCGCGTACAGCGTGCGCTTGCCGGTCAGCGAGTACAGCGCGAGCATCCACTGCAGGTAGATCGCGTCGTACTGCGGCGAGAAGTCAAGCAGGTAGCCGAAGCGCTTGAGCGACTGGGTTTCGTGCTGGTCTGCGCGCTGGCAGTCGCTGGCCGTGGCGGTCAGCGTGCACAGCAGCGCCTGCGCATAGATAAGCGGGCCCTCCGCGTAGTCGATCGGCGTCGGATTCAGGCTGCTGCCCGCGTACAGCCCGTCGGCCGCGCTGAAGCCCGCCGTGTTGCCCCAGGCGAGGAACTTGCGCGCCTGCTGCAGGGCGAAGGGCGATCGCGTCAGCTGATAGATCAGGGTCGCCAGCAGCGTGTCGGAGGCGAGCGCCGCGCCGGCCTTGTACGGGTGGCCGGTGTTCCACCACAGGCCGCCGCTGCGCTTGTCCCAGCCCGCTGCAGCGATATACGCGAGCGCGCGCTTGGCGTCGGTCAGCCATCGCTTCGCGCCCGTCGCGCGGTAGGCGTTGACGAACGCCAGCCCCCACCAGCCGTTGTCGTCGAACCACGTCTCCGTGTTCGCCGCGCGGTCGCCCGGATACGGCGAGTAGCCCGGCAGCGGGCGCAGTCCGCGGTTGAGGTAGCGCTCGGCTCCGGCGCCGAAGCGCGTGACCGCGGCGCGGTTGGCGGCCGTCGGCTGTGCGATCGCGATCGCGTCCAGCGACTGAAACAGCGGCACGATGTCCCAGATCGTCGCCAGCGGGTAACGGTCTCTGTCGCCCAGCCGCGAGTCATACCAGCCGAGCCTGCGGTTTGACCAACGCTGTTTGGCCTGCTTGATGCCCTGCTGCGCGAGGGCCAGGTAGTGCTGCTGGGCGGGTGCGAGGGCGGTCCCGGCGGCCGTCGCCGCGGCGGGAGCTGCTCCATCGCTGAGGCCGAGCCCGAGCGTCAGGACGAGCAGGGCGAGCGCCGTCGGCGCGAGCTTGCGCATGGGTACCGGAACACGCCCCTCGCGCGATTGTCGCGTTGTCGGGCTGACTTCAGCAGTTTGCCGCGACTGCCGATAGATGGGAAGCCGAACTTGCACACGGCCCGGCCGAGCGATCGCTTGCCCGTTCCCGTTCATTTCAGAGACTCGTGTCAAACGTACGCACAGCGCAGCAAATCTCATTAACCGCGGCCGCCGTGCTGATCGTCGGATGCGGCGGCTCGACTGCATCACGGACCACCTCGGCGTCGGGCCCGCCCGCGCCAGCTGCAAGACCAGCCGGGAAGTCCGTCTCGCATCTCAGAATCGCCAATGCGACGGGCACCGGCTCGCACGCCGCAAGCGGGCCGAGCACCCATGCGCAGTTCGTGGCCTTCGCCCGGGCGGTCAACCTGCGCGCGCAGGATGTCCCGGGCTTCACGGTCACGCCAGACACGGGCCGGCACATCCGTCCGCACAACAGAGCGTTCGAAGACAGCTCGGCATACGGCCGCTGCTTCCGGATCGCCAAGCCGGCGCACCCGCTCGTCAAGCTCGCCTCGGCCAAGCTCGGGTCCCAGACCAGGTTCTCGCGGAGCACGGGGCCGCAGTTCGGGCGGATCAGCTCGGTCGTTGAGGTGGCTGCCTCGCTCGCGACCACCCGCAAGGAGCTGCGGCAGGGCAAGAAGGCGCTTGCAGACCCGGCAGCGCGCCGTTGCCTCTCGCGCGCCTTCGACACGCTTGGCAGCCAGAATCAGGCGATCCACCTCCGTGGGGCGACGGTGCGGGTGACGGTCGGCAACCTCCGCATTGCGCCCCTCTCGGTGGCGGCCGCGACGCGCGGCACCGACGGGGGCTTCGGCTTCAGCATGACCTTGGCCGTGACCTATCTTGTCGAGGCTCACGGTCGCGCCTTCACGTTTCCGACGTCGCTCGGGGTCGATGTGATCGGATTCGCGGTCGGGCGGGCGACGGTCACGCTCACCACTATGGCGCTCGGCTCCCAGTTCCCGCCCGAACTGGAGGCAACTTCGTTCGCCGCGCTTGTCTCGCGGGCCTCTGCGGCCGCGCGCACGTATCCAGACGTCCTGCGGTAGCCGGCCGCACGAGTGAGCGGTCGTCCGCGACGCTTGGCTCATCGGACGCTCCCGAAGCGCAGCGGGGCAGCGGGGCCTGCAGTTACGGTGTTAGCCGCGATGCCGGACGATCAGCAGCAGGCTCCGACGCCTCCCGACGCGAACGTGCCGGCGCCGCCGCGCGAGCACGGCGTCTGGGTGCTCGCCGGCGCGCTGGCGCTGCTCGGCGTCGCCGCGCTGGTCATGGCCCTGCTCGCCGGCGGGCGCTCGGACCCACCGGCCAGCGCCATGCCGCCCGCCGTGCCGGCGGTGGCCGCGACGCCGACGCCGGGTCCGGCGGCCTCGGCCAGCGTGCTCGCCCATACGACCGTCCCAGAGCGTCGACGTCGCACCGAGCACGGTCGCGGCGGAGCGATCCCCGCGCGACCGTCCAGCACGCAGCAGCAGCTCGACGCCTCGCGCTTGATCGCCTCGACGCAGACGCACATACCGACGCGCTGGATGGAAGGCTTCTATGGGATCTACGCGACCGCGCAGCGCACGTTCGCCGTCAACTGGCTTCTGCTCTCCTCGATCCACCGCCAGGAGTCGGCGTTCTCGACGGCGCCCGACACCTACCACGGCCTGAACTTCGCCGGCTGCTGCGGCGGGCCGATGCAGTTCAACGTGACCAACGGCCCGCTGACCACGTGGCGCCGGGTCAGCGACTCCTACCGCTACGGGCGCCGCCCGTCGGCCTACGACCACGTCACGGCCACGCATCCGTCGATCTACGACGACTTCGACGCGATCATGGCCGCCGCGCACCTGCTCTCCGCCAACGGCGCCGGATACGCGCTGGACGCGGCGGCTTGGGCCGCCGCGTATGACTACTACGGCCACGACGCCACCGGCGTCACCTACGCCGACCAGGTGCTCGCGCGCGCGATCGGCTGGTCCCAGCACGGCTTCTGCATCAACTGCGGCGTCGACCCGGCGATGATCGAAGCCGTGCACGCCGCTTACGGCGAGCCGGTGCTGGCGGCGCTGGTCAAAGCCAGCGCCGCGCGGGTCAAGTAACCGCCATCCCGCCTCCCGGCCGAGCCGGCCTGCGCTTAAGCGGCGTCGGCCTGCGCCAACAGCTCGCCGGCGACGCGATCGGTCGCTCGGTTGGTGCCCCCGAGCAGGCGCCGCGAGAGCTGCGCGCGACGGAAGTACAGCGGCGCGTCGTGCTCCCACGTCGCGCCGGTTCCACCGTGCACGGAGATCATCGTGCGCGAGGCCTGGTCCAGCGCACGCCCGGCGACCGAGCGCGCGGCGCTGGCGGCGAGCGGGAACTCGGCGGGTCCGCCGACGCGTGCCCAGCCGGCGTAGTAGAGCAGCGAGCGACCGTTGTCGAGCTGGCGCAGGACCTCGGTCAGAGAGTGCTTGACCGCCTGGTAAGAACCGATCGCACGGCCGAACGTGTGTCGCTCCTTGGCGTATTCGACGGACACGTCGAGCGCCGTTTCCACGCTGCCCAGCGACTCCGCCGCGACGAGCGACTGCGCGAGATACCACGCAGATGCGAGCGACTGCTCGCCCGCGTCGAGCACGACGGCGGGCGCGTCCTTGAGCGTGACGTGGCCGAGCGAGCGGCTGGCGTCATAGCGCGTGGTCGCCTCGACCGTGACGCCGGAGGCGTCGGCCTCGATCGCCACGCCGACAGGCTTGCCGTCGAGCAGCGCGACGCCGACGAGCAGGTCGGCGCCGGGCGCGTCGGGGACGAACGAGAGCTGGCCGCTCACGCGCGCGCCGTCGCCGTCGGCAGTAGCCGTCGGAGCCGGGCCGCGCTGTGACCCGCTGGCCGGGTCGACGGTCCACGTCGGCGAGACGTCGTCGGGCGGGCTGACCGGCAGGTAGGCGGCGCGCCGCTCGCCGCTCGCCAGCGCCTGGAGCAGCGAGGCGCCGGCGGGCGAGTCGTTGAGGATCGCCGTCGCGGGAAGGTGCCCGAGCAGGGCGATCGGCGCGAGCACGCGCCCGCACTCGCCGAGCACCAGCATCGCCTCGAATGCGTCCAGCCCGGCGCCGCCGTGCTCCTCGGCGATCAGCAGGCCGGGCCAGCCGGCCTCCTTGGCCGCCGGCCACAGGTCGGGCAGCGCGTCGGCCTTGCCATCGAGCGCCTCGCGGATGGACTCGAACGTCTTGAAGCGCGACAGGGTGCCGCGCGCGGCCTCGCGCAGGAAGACCTGCTCGTCGGACAGGGAGAGGTTCACGCCGGCGCTCCTTTTGTCGCGTTGTGCGAAGTCATGCCGCCGCCGCTTCCTTGGAGCGCAGCTCGGAGAAGGGGATGCCCTTGTCCAGGCGCGGCGCGGGCGGCAGGCCGAGCACTCGCTCGCCGATCGTGTTGCGCAGGATCTCTTCGGTGCCACCCGCCGACTTCAGGCCCGGCAGGAATGAGATCATGTAGGCCCACTCGCCGTCCTCGCTGAGCGCGTCGGGGCCGAGCACGTCGGCGATCAGGTCGCCGGCTTTGATCGCGCCGTTGACGATCGTGATCTTCGCCAGCCCGGACTCGGGGCCCGGCACCTGGCCTTTCTGCAGGGCCGACAGCGTGCGATAGCCGGTGAAGCGCACCGCCAGCAGTTCGCTGGCGATCTCGCCGAGCGCGTGGCGCACCTCCGGATCGCGGCGCGCCTCGGCGTCGGAAGCGATCGCCTGCGCGAAGCGGTTGGAGTTGTAGCCCATGCCCTCGCTGCCCAGGCCGATGGTGACGCGCTCGAACATCAGCGTCGTCAGCGCCGTGCCCCAGCCGTTGCCCACCCCGCCGACGACCGAGTCGGCGTCGATCGCGACGTCGTCGAAGAACACCTCGTTGAACTCGGCCTCGCCGGAGATCTGGCGCAGCCCGCGGACGGTCACGCCCTCGGCCTCGATCGGCACGATGAACATCGTCAGGCCCTTGTGCTTGGGCACGTCTGAGTCGGTGCGCGCGAGCAGCAGCCCGTAGGAGGCGAACTGGGCGTTGGTCGTCCAAACCTTCTGGCCGCTCAGCCGCCAGCTGCCGTCGTCCTGCTGGCGCGCGCGTGCCTGCACGGCCGCCAGGTCAGAGCCCGCGGCGGGCTCGGAGAACAGCTGGCACCAGACCTCGTCGCCGTGCAGCATCGGCCCGAGATAGCGGCTCTTCTGCTCGTCGGTGCCGTGGGCGATTATCGTCGGGCCGAGCATGCCGACGCCGATCGCGTCGAGGATGCCGGGAACTTTCGCCTTGGCGATCTCCTGGTTGCAGATGACCTGCTCGATCGGTCCCAGGCCCTGGCCGCCGAAGTCCTTCGGCCAGGTCACACCGGCGAGGCCGCCCTCGGCGAGCTTGCCCTGCCAGGCGCGGCGGGCGGCGATTATCTCCGACTCGTCCTGCAGCGCCCCGGCGCCGTCGAGGACCGGAGCCTCGGACTTGTGCTCATCCAGCCAGGCGCGCACCTGGGCGCGATAGGCGGCCTGCTCCTGTGTGTCGTCGAGATCCACGGCGTTCTCCTTTGGCTGACTGACCAGTCAATCTATCGGAGAACGGTACTCCTCCAGCCCTCGATCTGCTCGAACCCCGAGGCGATCCGCAGGCGCCCGCCGGGACGGGCGGCCCCTTCACGGGCGCCTGGGCGCGACGCGAGTCCCTCCGGGCCGGCGAGCGGTCAGCTACCGAGCAGATGCGCTCTGAGCACGCGCAGTTCGTGCAGCCTGGTGCGAAGCTCTTTGATGTGCGCGCGTTTTTTTGGCACATGTACCAGCCAGCGGGTCGTCGTGTGGGGGAGGGTCTGGTCGACCCTCTTGCTTTCGCGGATGTGCACTATCTGCCCCCGCAAATATTCGATGTGCCGCGTGTAGACGGCAAAGAGTTTCGCCTCCAAGAGGGTCAGGTGAGCCGTGGGCGCGCCGAACGCAGCCAGCGTCGAGGCGTCTTCGGCCTGTTCTTCGGCGTCTTCGGCGGCTTCCACTGCTTCTTCCGCCGCAACTCCCTGGGGCACAGCCGCCGACACAGGCCCGGCGAGCGCTCCGAGCGCGAGGACGGCGAAAAGCGCGGCGAGAACTGCAGTCGCGCTCAGCGAGCGTGTCCTTGCTCGATCCATCTCCATGCGGGTTTCGTACCTCGCCGGCGCATGTCCTAAACGTGCTTGACGAAATCAAGTCCGCCCGATGCTGAAATATCGAGGCTCAATGTCGTTGCGGCCCTCGCACGCGCTCCGAACGAGCAGCCAAGCCTTCCCGAGCTTCATCGCTTCGTCGTCAGCCCATCCGTCGCCATTTTCGGAAACCTTGGCCTCCGGTGCGGTCAGGACGATCGATATAGGGCTGGCGACGCAGAGCCAATCCTCGGGCAGCCCGAGCCTGGTGATCGATTCAGCCAATAGCCGCAGCGCGTTAATGGGCGAATCTCCGGTCGGGCGGATCACAAAGTCCATACGGATCGGCTACCCATGCCCCGCAGCGGCAAACGCCGCCACGCACGCGGCGCTCGAAGTCAGGTGACTTATCCTTGGCGGCGCGGCGAAAACGCCGGCCTCGCTAGTGACGACAACGCCACCTTCGCCTTCACTACCGATCAGTTCGTGATCGGCGCCGTTCGACGCCGGCACAGCTGATCAGAAGACGTGTAACAGTCAGCTTATTAACGCGCTAGCGGTAAACGCGCTAGCGGTCGAGCTCAAACCAAACGCAAGTCTCGGCGGCGATGGTAACGCCCCATCTGCTGGCACTCTTGTCGACCAGCACAAGGCCAAGCCCAAGGCTGCTACCTGCTTTTGGTGGGAGGTGGTCCGGGTCAAAGCCAGGGCCATGGTCGTATATCTCAGCACGAATCTGCTCGGGTGCGACCGCGAGGTGAACCGTTGGCCGCTCATCTCCTGCATGGACGACAGCATTGGTGACAAGCTCGGTGACGAGCAAGTTGAGGGTGTCGTGCTCCTCCTCGTCGATCATCGAGCGAAACTCGATGTCGATCGCCTCACGGGCTTGCCGTGGCGCACGACGGCCGCCGGCAAGCTTGAAACGCGTGACGGTCACGGGAGTCAAAGGTACCTTCCTCTAGCCAGGTGTCCTGCGGTAGAGCCACCCAGCCAGCTCGCCCCGGCGGCACAGGATCTACCTTGTAGGGTTTCCCCGCTGTGAGCGATCGAAACGTCGGGTTGGCCACAGGCGCGCGTCGGGCCGGATGGGTTCGCGGGGCTCCGCCTAGCGCAGGCAGGCAGAAGGCATCACGAACTCCGCGACGCCCCGGCGACCTCGGCTGCGGACTTAAAGGGCATCCTGTCGAGCAGTCCGGTGAGCTCAAACACCCGCTGGACAGCCCGTGGGCCAGGAATCACCCGGAACTCGTAGGCGAGTTTTGCGCATCGCTTGCCGGCCGAGATGATCGCCGCTAGGCCCGACGAGTCGAGGAAGGTCAGGCCGGACAGGTCGAGTGTGACGGTGTGGACGCTCGACTCGCACACCCGCACGATCGCCGCCTGCAGGTCGGGCGCGGAGGCGATGTCGAGCTCGCCTCGCAATTTCAGGACGTGCTGGCCGCCGCAGATCGCATCCTGAAGCACAAGATGGCGATTTTGCGGCGTGTTCCATTCTTGAAGCTGGACCCCGTCTGACGTGACCATTCCTCGCCTCCCGTACACACCGTGTGCGTGTAAGCGCGGTCCAGAAGCGACACACAGCGTTGTCGCCAGTCCCACCGATTCGAGGTCGACTCTAGTCCCGGCCGGTGCAGTCCGTCAAGGGTCTTGCGCCGATTTGGCCCACCAAACATCTGACTCGCCGAAGCCCGGCGGCGCGTGCTTAGGAAAGGACCAGGCAGGGTACCTTTACTACGGGGCAAGAATGCCCTGAAGGATGGCCGGACTCTCGGCGCGCCTGAGGCGCACAGCCCCCCGTAGAGCGCGGGGTCCATAGGGCGCGAGTGTCGGGAAGGTCAGACCGCCCACGGCGCGTCACTGGACGCGCCGTGGGTCTGCTTTGCCGCTTTTTGCGGATATCCGCAAATGGGCTGAACCGGGCACCCGGAGCTGCGCGACATCTGCTGGGCGGGCCGTTTCCCCAACCGGCCCGCCCGAGCACTTGCCGCTCGGGCAAGGGGCGCACCCCCGATCCGCCTCAATGCGCTGACCCCACAGAGAACGCTGTTTGCCTCAGCTCCACTCCCTCGTCCGCGCCATAGGCGCTTTCGGGGCTTACGGGCTTTCGGCCGGCGGTCCAGCCGCGGGGCCAGCTCACTGCCAACCTTACTCCTCTCGAGAAGAAAGTGGCGGAAAGCACAAAAGGGGCTGAGGCGCAGGCGAGAGGAGCTGCCGCAGCTGCCCTACACCCCCCAGCCATCGCCCTGCTCGAACCCCCGTGCGATCCTCAGGCGCCCGCCGGGACGGGCGGCTCCTTCACGGGCGCCTGGTGGTAGACGCCCTGAAAGGCGCGGTCGAGCAGCTGTCGCGCCTGGGTGCCGGGGTTGCGCGAGTTCAGCACCACCACGCCGAGGCGCACGCCGCCGCGTTCGGCGGTCGCCACCAGGCATCTGCCGGCGGCGGCCGTGAAGCCTGTCTTCAGGCCGGTCAGCCCCGGATAGTGGTAGATCAGCAGCGGGTTGTTGTTGTAGAGGTACAGCTTTCCGCCCTTGGTCGGGAACGGCAGCACGGCCGTGGACGTGCGCACGATCTTCGCCAGGCGCGGCTGCAGCAGATCCTCGTGGGCGAGCACGGCGAGATCGGCCGCACAGGAGAAGTTGTCCGCGTCCACGTATCCCGACGGCGACGAATAGCGCGTGCAGCCCATGCCGAGCTTGGCCGCTTCGGTGTTCATCCGCTTCACGAACGCGCCGATGCTGCCAGCGACGTGCTGGGCGAGCGCGACCGCGGCGTCGTTGCCGGAAGGCAGCAGCAGTCCGTAGAGCATCGTCTCGACGCGAACGTGTCTGCCGAGCGGCAGCACGCCGACCTTCGACCCGGCCGAGCTGACGGCGGCCTTCGTGACCAGCACGTGACCGCTTGGCGGGGCGGCTTTCACGGTCAGCAGCGCCGTCATCATCTTCGTCAGGCTGGCGACGCGCAGGTGCGTGAAGGGATTGCGCTGCCACAGCACCTGACCGGTCGAGAGGTTGAACAGGACACCGCCGTGCGGCGGGTGGTGAAAGGCGACGTGCACGGAGTCCTGCTGGGGCAGCCCGATCCCCTTGAGCGCCAGCGCCGGCTTGCCCAGCGGCAGGCCGGTCGCCGAGCGCGCCGGCGCGGGGGCCTGCTTGACGCGGGCGGTGCGCGCCTTCGCCGTCGAGGCCGCCGCGGAGCCGTGGCCGCCGGATTTCGACAGGGCGACGGCGACGGCGGCGGCGACCAGCACCGCCAGCGCGAACGCGCCCAGGCCGATCGCGCGGCGGCGGCGGCGGCGCTGTCGCGCGAGATCGCGCCGGCGCCGGCTCTGGTCGGGGGTCATGAACGGGGAGATGCTCATCGTGTGCTGTCGGTCGCTGCGGCGGGGATCGGCTCGCGCAAGGTTAGGCGGCGGGGCACGGTCAGCGCGGAGGATGGCGCAGCGCGCCGACGATCCCGATGGCGAGCATCGCGAGGATCAGAATCGAGAGCAGGCTGGCGATCGTGAAGCCCTGTTCGACTACGGCCACGACGGTGAGGAAGGCGAAGCCGGCGATGAACACCAGCGCAGCGACGAGCACGACGATCCGCCTCATCGGCTCAGTACACAGCCCGAGGCGGCGGTTGCAGGCCTTTTCCGGACCTTCGATCGCGCGAGGCGAACAGCCTGATCAGCGCCAGGCCGAAGACGAAGCCGCCGATGTGCGCGAAGTACGCGACGCCGCCGCCGCTGCCGCCGATCGGGCTGGCCAAGCCGGATGTGCCGAAGTACAGCTGCTCGAGAAACCAGAAGCCGAGCAGGAGCACGGCGGGCACCTCGACGATCGTGGCGAAGAACACGATGAACACGAGCGTGAGCACGCGGGCGCGGGGATACAGCAGCAGATAGCCGCCGAGCACCGCCGCGATCGCGCCCGACGCCCCCAGCGTCGGAGCGGTCGAGTCGGGGCTGACGAGCACCTGCGCGGCGAGCGCGACGAGTCCGCCGAGCAGGTAGAAGGCCAGATAGCGCAGGCGCCCGGTGGCGTCCTCGACGTTCGGCCCGAAGATCACCAGGAACAGCATGTTGCCGAATATGTGCAGGAAGCTGCCGTGCATGAACATCGACGCGAACACGGTCTCCCACGTCGCCGGCTGCGACGGCGGCGTTCCGCTCACCCCGGCCATTCCCTGGCAGGCCACCGTGCGCACAGCCCCTTCGGCGCCGGAGACGGTGGCCAGGTCGCAGTGCTTGCCGGGGTGCGTGAGCTCGTAGGGGATCGCCCCGTAGTGCACCGTCACGCTGTCGGACGGGCCGCCGAAGAAGCTGCCGCCGTGGCGGATCTCCAGCAGGTAGACGACCACGTTGATCGCCACCAGCACGACGGTGACGATCGGAAAGCGCGCCAGCGGGATGTTGTCTTTGAGGGGGAACATTCAGAGCGGCCCGACGCAGCCTGCGGACTGTGTGACCGCCGGGCGGCGTCACATTCTCCTCGGCCGGCGCTGCGGGCGAGCTACGCCTGCGCCGCCAGCGGACCGACCCCGGCTCGCGGCTGGGGCACGTGCTGGTCGGCGTGGTAGGAGGAGCGCACGAGCGGGCCGGCGGCGACGTGGTCGAAGCCGAGCTCGTAGGCGGCGTCCTGCAGCGCGGCGAACTCGTCGGGGTGCCAGTAGCGAACGACCGGCAGGTGGCGCTCGGAGGGGCGCAGGTACTGCCCGACGGTGAGCACGCCGACGCCGTTCTGGCGCAGCGCGGCGAAGGTCTGCACGAGCTCGTCGTGCGTCTCTCCGAGCCCGACCATCAGCCCCGACTTGGTGACGACCTCGCCTTCGCCCATCTCATCGGCCAGGCGCAGCACGCGGCAGGAGCGCTGGAACTCCGAGCCGCGGCGCGCGAGCGGATACAGCCGCGGGACGACCTCGACGTTGTGGTTGAACACGTCGGGGCGCTCGGCGATGACCTTGGCGAGGGGCATCTCGTGTCCCTGGAAGTCCGGCGTGAGCACCTCGATCTGGCAGTCGGGCGCCTGGCGGCGAACCTGGCGGATCACGCCGACGAACGCCGCGGCACCCTTGTCGGGCAGGTCGTCGCGATCGACGGAGGTGATCACCGCGTGGCGCAGCCCCATGCGCGCGATCGAGCGCGCGACCCGCGCCGGCTCCAGCGGGTCGTTCCACGTCGGCTTGCCGGTCTTGACGTTGCAGAAGCCACAGCGGCGCGTGCACGTGTCGCCGAGGATCATGAACGTCGCCGTGCCGCGCTCCCAGCACTCGCCGACGTTCGGGCATGCCGCCTCCTGGCAGACGGTGTGCAGGTTCTCCGAGCGGATCAGCTCGGTCAGCTCGCGATAGCGCTGCCCGCCGGGGGCCGGCACCTTGAACCACGGAGGCTTGCGCTCGCGCAGCGGGCGCACGTCGGGGCCGAGCACGCTCAGCACGTCCATGCCGCCGGGCTTGGCGCGCGAGCGGGTGGCGCTCATGCGGGCACCGCCTGCAGCGCCTTCCCGTCGCCCGTCGCGCCGCCGGCTGGGGCGACGGCGAATGCGCGCGACCCGCCGGGTGCGGCGGCGAGCGGCGCGTCGATTCCCAGGCGGGCGGGCGAGACGACGCGTGCGCGCCGGCCGTGGGCCTCGCAGAAGCGGTAGGCCATCTCCTTGCGAAAGCATGCGAGCCTCGGCGCGTCCGAGGCGCCCAGCTCTTGGGCGATCGAGGTCATCTGAACGCCGGGGAGGCCGCAGGCGACGACCCAGGAGAACGGCTGCAGGTCGTTGTCGACGTTGACGGCGAAGCCGTGCGTGGTGATGGCGCGCGAGACGTGCACCCCGATCGAGGCGATCTTGCGCTCGCCGACCCACACGCCGGTGTAGTCGGCGCCGTCCTGCGGGCGCCCGCGCGCGACGATGCCCTGCTCGGCGAGCGCCGCGGCGATCGCGCCCTCCATCGCCCGCAGGTAGCGGTCGACCGCGTCGATGCGCATGACCGGGTAGCCGACGAGCTGGCCGGGGCCGTGGTAGGTGATGCGTCCGCCGCGGTCGGTCGCGACGACGTCGATGCCCTGTGCGCGATAGAAGTCCTCGCCGAGCGGCAGCTCGCCCTCACGCGAGCGCCGACCGCGCGTATAGACACGCGGGTGCTCGAGCAGCAGCAGCGTGTCGGGCAGCTCGCCGGTCAGCCGGCGCCGGCGGATCTGCTCCTGGATCGCGACGGCACAGCGGTAGGGCACGGTGCCGAGCTGGCACACCCACAGCTCGTCCTTGGAATCGGCGCGGCCTGAAGTGCTCATCTGCTTGATCCAGCCTAGCGGCGGGGAGCCTGCTCGACCGGCGCGCCGGCCTTGTGGAAGCGGGCGAGCTCGGCGCGCGCGGGGTCGCAGGCGAGCATCGAGTAGACGGCGTCGTCGCTGTAGCGCTCGCCGACGATGCGGTAGGCCTGGCGCGCGACGCCCTCCAGCGAAAAGCCCAGTCTCTCGGCGATCGCGCGGCTCGCCCTGTTCTCGACGTCGGCGCTGATTTCCGCGCGGTTGAGCTCGAAGTGCTCGAAGGCGTGGTCGGTGAGCGCAGCGACCGCGGCGGTCATCAGACCCCGTCCCTGATGATCCTCGTCGAGCCAGTAGCCGATCGCCCCCGAGCGGTTGAGCGCGTCGATCGTCGAGAACCCGGCGACTCCGGCGATGCGCCCGTCGGCGACGATGCAGCGGTGAAAGCCGCGTCCCTCGCGGGCCTTCTCTTCGGCTCTGCGAATGAACGCGTCGGTGTCGTCGGGCGTCTGCGTGTGCGCCCAGGACATCCACCTGGCCAGGCGCGGCCGATTGCGCTCGATCAGCGCGTGCAGCTCGTCGGCGTCGGCATGGCTGAGCGCGCGCAGCTCGTGCCCGCTTCCGAGCGTGCTCGTGCGCTGCGTGGTCACAGCGTGAGCGCGGCGGGCGCCTGCAGCAGCTCGCGGATGCGCGCGAGCAGCTCGGCGGCATCGGCGCCGTAGAGGACGCGGTGATCGCAGACGAGTGTGAGCTTCATCGTGTGTCGCGCGACGAGCTCGTCCTCGAGCACGACGGCCCGCCGCTGCACCGATCCGACCGACAGGATCGCCACCTGCGGCGGGTTGATGATGGCGGTGAAGCTGGCGATGCCGTACATGCCGAGGTTTGACACCGTGAACGTCCCGCCGCCGAGCTCCGGCGGGGTTATCGTCGCATCGCGCACGCGCGCCGCCAGCGATCGGGTCTCGCGGGCGATCTCGCCGAGCGCCTTGGCGTCGGCGTCGAACACGGTGGGCACGACGAGCGCGTCCTGCGCGGCGACGGCCACGCCGATGTTGATGCGCGAATGCAGCGCAAGCGAGCCGTCGCGGTAGCTGGCGTTGGCGCGCGGGTGCTCGCGCAGCGCCAGCGCGCACGCCTTGACGACCATGTCGTTGTAGGTCGGCGCCTCGTCTTTGGAGATCCGCTTGAGCTCTGAGCGCAGCCGCACGCACTCCTGCATGTCGACGTCGCAGAGCAGCGTGAAGTCGGGGATCGTGGCCTTGGACTCGGCCATGCGTCGCGCGATCGTCTGCTGCATGCGCGTGAGCGCGACGGTGGTCGTCTGGCCCTTGGCCGTGGTCACGTCGTCGGGACGCGCGGGCGCGGGCGGCGAAGCGCCGGGTGCAGGCTCGGTCGCGCCCGCCCCGGCGGCGGGCGGGGCG
>JAXDGQ010000025.1:0-5856 GCA_034664965.1 Solirubrobacteraceae bacterium
GAAGGCTCCGGGCAGTACCTGCTGCCGGTGGCGAACACGCACAGCCCGGTCGATGTCGACCTGCTCGGTGACATCTCGCGCCTGCCCGTGCGCCAGCGCTTCACGATCCTGATCAACGAGCTCGGCGCCGGCCTGGCCGGGCGCGGCAGCGACCTGAACGTGGTCATCCGCCGCGCCAACCCGGCGCTGCAGGAACTCGACCGCGTACTCGCGATCCTCTCGAGCGAGAACAAGGTGCTGGCGAAGCTCGCTGTCGACTCAGACCAGGCGCTGAAGCCCTTCGCCGAAGTCCGCAACAAGGTCGCCGACTTCATCGTGCAGAGCAACACCGTCGCCCAGGCAAGCGCGCGCCATCGCGGCGCGCTCGCGCGCAACCTCCAGCTGTTCCCTCCGTTCCTCAAGGAGCTCGGGCCGTCGATGGAACGCCTCGCGCGCTTCGCCGATCAGACGACGCCCGTGTTCAACGACCTCAAAGTCGCCGCGCCCGGGATCAACAAGGCGTTCACGAACCTGCCGGCGTTCTCCAACAGCTCGACCACGTTCTTCAAGAGCCTCGGAGCGACGTCGAAGGTCTCCGGGCCGGCGCTGACCTCGCTGCAGCCGCTGCTCGGGCGCCTGGCGACGCTGGGCAAAGAAGCCAAACCGTTCTCCTTCAACGCCGCCGAACTGCTCACCAGCCTGCGCTCGACCGGCGGCCTGGAGCGTATCCTCGACTTCATCGTCCTCGGCGCCGGATCGACGAACGGCTATGACGCCCTGGGTCACTTCCTGCGCTCTGAAGTCGTCGGCACGGCGTGCCTCACGTACGCGGTCTCGACCGCGTCGGCTTGCGCCAACGCGAAACTCTTCAACAACCCCTCCAGCTCCGGGACGGCGGCGACGGCGGCCTCGGCTCGCCCGTCGAGCTCGACGAGCGTCGTCATGGCGCGCACGCTTGCGGTGCTCAAAGGCGCGACGCCCGCCGAAGCGACCGCGAGATACCCCGGCGCGACGACGGTGACGCCGGGCTCCTCGACCGGCACTGGCGCCGGCTCCGAACCGGCGGCGGTCGCCAAGCCGGTCGGCGGCGCGAGCGCCGGAACGACCTACTACACCCCCTCGGCGGAAAGCTCCGGCGCCGACGGCATGCTGCTCAACTACCTCCTGGGCAACTGAGACGCAGATGACCCGGCCAGCGACATTCATCGGTTTTCTGCTCGCGGCGATCGCCGTCCTCGTGCTGCTCGCCCCCGCCGCGTCACTCGCCGAAGAACCCGGCCCATCGGCGAGCGGCGAAACGACGACGCCGTCGGCGGAAACGACGACGACGACGCCGGCCCCCGAAGCGACGACGCCGAGCACCCCCGCCGCACCGACGACCGGCGCGACGACCGAATCGAGCCCCGCGCCGGCGACGCCTCCGCCGACGACCGCCACGCCGCAGGTCAGCAGCCAGAGCGCCCAGGGGACGACGCGATCGCCTCCGGCGGATCGCTCCAAGCGCGGCAAGGCCAACGCCGGCGGCGAACAGGGTGGCGCCAACGCAGGAGGCTCCGGGCAGCTCAAGCGCGGCCAGCGAGCCCCCAAGCCGTCGGCGCTGACGCCACCACTGCCGCTGTCGCTGTCCTCCTCGATCGCCGGGGTGCCGGCGTTCTTCATCGAAAGCTTTCGCATCCCGCCGTTCCTGCTGCCGATCTACCAGGCCGCCGGAACGGCCTACGGAGTGCCGTGGCAGCTGCTGGCGGCGATCAACGAGGTCGAGACCGACTACGGCCGCGTCCTCGACGTCTCCAGCGCCGGCGCCGAGGGGTGGATGCAGTTCCTTCCCTCCTCGTGGGCGACGTACGCGGTCGACGCCAACGGCGACGGCTTCAAGGACCCGTACAACCCGGCCGACGCGATCTTCGCCGCGGCCCGCTACCTGCGCGCCGCCGGCGCCGCCACGGACCTGCGCGGCGCGGTCTTCTCCTACAACCACTCGCAGGCGTACGTGGAGTCGGTGATGCTGCGCGCGAAGCTGCTCGGCGGCACGCCCTCGGGGCTGCTCGGGGCGATCACAGGCCTCACCCAGGCGCGCTTCCCGGTGCACGCCAAGGCGCACTTCTCAGACGGCTTCCCGACCGTGCCGGCCAGCGGCTCTGCGCCCGCCAAGTCGATGCCCGGGACGACGATCTACTCCGAAGCCGGCGCGCCGGTGATCGCCGTGCAGGACGGGCAGGTCGTGCAGATCGGCGACTCGCCGCAGCTCGGGCACTTCGTGTCGCTGCGCGACGCCTACGGCAACACCTACACCTACGCCAAACTCGGCAGCGTCGCCCAGCTGTATCCGGTGCTGAAGCCGCACGATGGACACACCGGCGCCGCGCCCCCGCAGGCGACCGACGAACCGGCCGAACCGCGGCCCACCGGCCCCGCCAGCGCGGGCACGCAGGCCGGCGCTCAGCCGCCGGCCGGCGAAGGGCCGGCGACGTCGGCGCTTTCGCTCGGCTCGGTTGCCGGACTGCAAGCCGCGGCACCGGGCTCGACTCCCGCGCCGCAGCCCTCGCCCAGCGCGCCGCCGAGCGAATCTCCGGCGCCGCCCACCAGCTCGCCACAGGGCGCGAGCTCCCCGGGCGCGGGCGAAGCGCCGACAGCCCCGCCCGCTGAACCGTCCTCCTCGACGCCGCGCGTGTTTCGCGACGGCCCCAACGACGTCTACCTGCACGACCTGCGCACGGGCGCGCGGGTGATCGCCGGGACGGTGCTCGGCCACCTGGGCGGCGCCGAAACGTCCACCGTCGAAAGCGCCGAGCCCCACGTGCTCTTCCAGATCCGCCCGGCCGGCGTCGGCGCACCGCAGATCGACCCCAAGCCGATCCTCGACGGCTGGGTGCAGCTGGAGAACACCTCGGTCTTCAGGGCCAAGGGGCAGAACCCGTTCCTGGCGACCGCGCCGAGCGTCGGCCAGGTGCTGCTGGAGTCAAAGGAACAACTCCAACAGCAGGTGCTTGCCAACCCGGACATCGAAATCTACCCGTGCGGTCGCCAGGACATCCAGACGGGCCAGATCGACCGGCGCGTGCTGGCGGCGCTGGAGTTCCTGGCCGTATCGGGGCTGAAGCCGAAGGTCTCGGCGCTGAAGTGCGGACACGCCGACCTGACGACTGCCGGCAACGTCTCCGAGCACTCGAGCGGCGACGCTGTCGACATCACCGAGATCAACGGCACCCCAATCGTCGGCCACCAGGGCCAGGGATCGATCACCGACACGACGATCCGCAAGCTGCTGACGCTCCAAGGATCGATGAAGCCGCATCAGATCATCAGCCTGATGAGCTATCCGGGCACGGACAACACGCTGGCGATGTCAGACCACTACAACCACATCCATCTCGGGTTCCGGCCGCTGTTCGCCCAGAGTGCCAGCCTGGCCGGTTCGCTCAGCTCGTCGATCACGCCGAGCCAGTGGATCAGGCTGATCGCCCGCCTGGGCGAAATCCCCGACCCGACGGTCGCCAACGGGCCGTCGGCGGCGGCGATCCCCGTGCACCCAGGGGCATCCGCGGGAAGCGGCCGCTGATGGCGACGACAACTCCTCCCAAACCACCGAGCGCGCCACCTCCGAGTGGCCCGCCGATGCGGCCGGCGAGGCCCTCGCGGGGTCGCTTCGTACGCCCCGTCGCCGTCGGCGCGCTGGCGCTGGTGGTGCTGATCGTGGCCTTCATCGTCCTCTCCGGCGGCGGAAGCTCGACGTACAAGCTCGAATTCGCCGAAGGCTTCCAGCTCGTCCGCGGCAACCAGGTGCAGGTCGGCGGCGTTCCCGTGGGCACAGTCAAGGAAATCGAGCTCACCCACGACTTCAAAGCGCTCGTGACGATCACCGTCGAGTCATCGCTGGCGCCCCTGCACGCGGGCACCGTCGCGCAGGTCAGGGTGCCGTCGCTGTCGAGCGTGGCCAACCGCTACATCGCCCTCAGCCCGGGCCCCAACAGCGCCCCGGCCCTCGCGGACGGCGCGAGGCTGCCGGCGAGTGCGACGCGCAACGTGACCGATCTCGACCAGCTGTTCAACACGCTGGACCCGAAGACGCGCAAGGGCCTGCAGCAGTTCGTCCAGGGCACCGCCGAATCCTACGAAGGCCAGGGCAAGGCGCTGCAGGGCGCGACCGAATACTTCGCCCCGTCGCTGGCCGCCCCCGATCACTTCTTCGCCGAGCTCGTACGCGATCAGTCGACGTTCACGAAGTTCCTCGTGGAAACAGCCAAGGCGGTGACGACGATCGGGGCGCGCAAGGACGACCTCTCGAACCTCGTGGAAAACGCGAACACGACCTTCACGGCGATCGGCTCCGAGCAGACGAACCTCGCCAAGGGGCTCAAAGAACTACCGGTCACGTTGCGCCAGGGCAACCGGACCTTCGCCGACCTGCCGTCGACGTTCACCGCGCTGAAAAAGCTCGTCGACGCCTCCAAGCCGACGGTCCAGCCGCTGAACAAGCTGTTCACCAAGCTGCAGCCGCTGTTGACGACGGCCACCCCGGTCGTCAAGAGCTTTGCCCTGTCCTTCAATCGGCCGGGCCCCAACAACGACCTGACCGACTACGTCCGCGCGCTGCCGCAGCTCGCCCAGGCGCTCACCACGGCCACGCCGGTGAACGTCCAATCGCTGAAGGAATCGGTGCCGATCACGGCCTTCTTCGGCCCCTACTCGCCCGACCTGCAGGGCACGCTGCGCGAGTTCGGCCAGACCGACGCCTACTACGACGCCAACGGCCACTACGCGCGGGTAGGCGCGGTATTCCCCGACTTCACGCTCGGCTCCAACAACAACCTGACGCCGGCCAGCAGCCCGTCCCAGGCGCTGGCGCCGCTGAAGAGCGGACAGCTGCGCCGCTGCCCCGGCGCAGCGACCCAGCCGGCCGCGGACGGGTCCTCGCCGTTCACCGGCTCTGGACTGCTCAGCTGCGACCCCTCGCAGACGCCATGAACAGGCGGCGCAACACATCGCTGGCGGGCAGCCCCCTGCTGATCGGCGCGGTCACCACGCTGATCGTCGTGGTGGCGGTGTTCCTCTCCTACAACGCCAACAACGGGCTGCCGTTCGTGCCCACGTACAACATCAAAGTCGTCCTCCCGCAGGGCTCGGGCCTGCAGCCCTCCAACCAGGTGCGCATCGCCGGTACGCGTGTCGGGATCATCGGCTCGCTGACCCCGCACCAGGACCCCTCGACCGGCAGGGTCACGGCGATTGCCAACCTGAAGCTGGAGAAGGGCGTCGAACCCCTGCCGGCCGACACCAAAGCGACCGTGCTGTCGGTCTCGGCGATCGGGCTGAAGTACCTGGAACTGGAAAAGGGTACGTCGAGCAAGACGATCAAGGCCGGCCACGAGATCCCGGTGAGCCAGACGACCGAACCGGTCGATATCGATGAACTGTTCAACATGTTCGACGAAAAGACGCGAACGGCGATCCAGCAGAACACCAACGCCTTCGGCGGCGGCCTGGCCGGGCGCGGCCTGGAAATCAACGACGCGATCGCGACGCTCAAGCCCCTCGTCACGAATGCGATCCCCGTTCTGAACAACCTCGCCTCGCCGCAGACCGACCTGCGCGGGTTCTTCAAAGGCCTCGACCGGCCCGCCGAACAGACCGCCCCGGTGGCCGCCCAGAACGCCGCGCTGTTCAGCGAGCAGGACACCTTCTTCACGGCGTTCGCGAGCGTCGCGAAATCGCTGGAAGAAGCGACCGTTGGCGGTCCGGCGTCGCTGGAACAGGCGATCTTCTCGCTCCCCTACGAGGCGCCGTTCACGGAAAAGAGCACCGAGTTCATGCGCCTGCTGCGGCCGAGCGCCAAAGCCCTGACGACGGTTGCCAAGCCGCTGGGTGACGCATTCGCCG
>JAXDGQ010000026.1:0-5529 GCA_034664965.1 Solirubrobacteraceae bacterium
GAGCCGTATCGAGGGACTTGGCAGCGGCGCCGCAGAGCTCACCGAGGTGGGCACCGTGCTGTCGGTCGCAGACGGCATCTCGCGCCTTCACGGCCTTGAGAACTGCATGTCGTTCGAGCTGCTCGAGCTGCCGCACGGGGTCACCGGGCTGGCGCTCAACCTCGAGTCCGACAACGTCGGGGCCGTGCTGTTCGGAGAGTGGGAGCACGTCTCCGAGGGCGACACCGTCAAGCGCACCGGGCGCCTGCTCGACATCCCGGTCGGCGAGGCGCTGCTGGGGCGAATCGTCGATCCGCTCGGACGACCGCTCGACGGCAAGGGCGACATCGACACGACTGAGCGCCGCCCCGCCGAGTTCAAGGCGCCGGGCGTCGTCCAGCGCCAGCCCGTCAAGGAACCGATGCAGATCGGCCTGAAGGCGATCGACGCGATGATCCCGATCGGGCGCGGCCAGCGAGAGCTGATCATCGGCGACCGCCAGACGGGCAAGACGGCGATCGCGATCGACGCGATCATCAACAACAAGGACACCGGCGTGGTGTCGGTGTACGTGGCGATCGGCCAGCGCATGTCAACGGTCGTAGCGCTGGCGCAGACGCTCGACGAAAACGGCGCGCTCGACAACACGATCATCGTCGCCGCGCCGGCCGACGAGGCGGCGCCGATCAAGTTCATGGCGCCGTACGCAGGCTGCGCGATGGGCGAGTACTTCCTCTACGACGGCAGGCACGCGCTGGTCGTGTATGACGACTTGACCAAGCACGCCTACGCCTACCGGCAGATGTCACTGCTGCTGCGGCGCCCTCCCGGCCGCGAGGCCTACCCGGGCGACGTCTTCTACCTGCACTCGCGCCTGCTCGAGCGCGCGGTCAAGCTCAACGACGACCTCGGCGGAGGCTCGCTGACCGCCCTGCCGGTCATCGAGACGCAGGCGGGCGACGTGTCCGCATACATCCCCACGAACGTCATCTCGATCACCGACGGACAGATCTTCCTGGAGTCCAAGCTGTTCAACTCCGGCGTGCGGCCTGCGATCAACGTGGGCATCTCCGTCTCGCGCGTCGGCGGAAACGCGCAGATCGGCCCGATGAAGAAGGTCGCCGGGCGGATCAAGCTCGAGCTCTCGCAATACCGCGACCTGGAGGCCTTTGCGCAGTTCGGCTCCGACCTGGACGCGGACACGCAGAAAACGCTCGCCCGCGGTGCGCGCCTGGTGATGACGCTCAACCAGCACGAGCGCGAGCCGCTCGCCGTCGAGGATCAGGTCGTGCAGATCTACGCCGCGACGAACGGCTTCCTCGACCGCCTGAAGGTCGAGCGGGTGGGCGAGTTCCTGTCGGAGTTGACCGAAAGGATGCACGCCCAGTACGGCAGCGCACGCGAGAAGATCGCCGCCGGCGATTGGTCGGATGAGACGCAGAAGGCGGTGCACGACGCCGTCGAGCAGTTCGCCTCAGACTTCGGCTACGACCTCGACGAGGAGGGTCAGGCGCTCGACGACGACGAGCCGCCCAAGCAGGCCGGCCAGCGCGCCGACGCGGAGTCTTCCGGCGAGGAGCAGCGCGAGGGCGACCGCGAGGAGGAGCCGCAGCCGGCCTAGCGCCGGCGGCCGCCCCAAGCCATGGCATCACAGCGCGACGTCCAGAACCGGATCTCCTCGGTCAAGAACATCCAGAAGATCACGCGCGCGATGGAGATGGTCGCCGGGGCGCGACTGCGCCGCGCCGAGCAGCGGATCGCCGCCCTGCGGCCCTACGCCGACGCGCTGCGCAGGATGACGCGTCAGGCCGCCAAGGCGGCCGGCGCCGAGGCGTCGAGCCTGCCGCTGCTGTCAGAGCACGAGTCGACCGACAGGGTCGGCCTGCTGCTGGTGACCGGCGATCGCGGGCTGGCCGGCGCCTTCAACTCGCAGATCATCCGCGCCGGCATCCGCATCGGCGAGGAGTACGCCGAGGACGATGTGCAGACGGCGTGGTTTGCGACCGGGCGCCGGGGAGTGTCCTCACTCACCTTCCGCGGGCGCGAGCTGCGCGGGAGCTACACCGGCTTCACCGACAAACCGGCCTACTCCGACGCGCGCTCGATAGCCGACGATCTGATCACCGGCTATATCGACGGTGAGCTCGACCGCGTGGAGATCGTCTACAACGCCTACATCTCGCCGCTGTCCCAGCACGTCCGCCGCGAGACGCTGCTGCCGCTGTCACACGCCACGATCGCGGTCGAGGAGGACGGCGAGCCCGATGCGGCGGACGCCGGCGAGCCGAGTGGAGCTCGCGCGCTGGTCGACTACGAGCCCGATCCGGAAGAGATCCTCAAGCGGCTGGTGCCAGACTACGTGGAGATCTCGATCTACCGGGCGCTGGTGGAGTCGACCGCAGGCTTCTTCGGCGCCCAGATGACGGCGATGCGCAGTGCATCCGACAACGCGGGCGACATCATCACCGACTTGACGCTGCAGATGAACCGTGCCCGCCAGGCCGAGATCACCCAGGAGATCATGGAGGTCGTGGCCGGGGCGGAGGGACTCACATAGGGACAAAACGTTGAGCTGCCTGATCAAAAAAAGAGGAGAATCGAAAGCAAATGGACGCAAGCATCGCCACTGACCCCACCAGCCCCCGGGCTCCCGGCAACGGGAACGCCGCCGAGCGCAACGTGGGGCGCATCGAGGAGATCCAGGGCGTCGTCATCGAGGCTGTCTTCCCCGACCGCCTGCCCGAGATCAACCACGCGATCACGATCGTCCGTCCGCCGGCCAACCGGGAGGAGGAGGCGCCCGGGGTCAGCGCAGGAGCGGAGGAGGAGCTGCTCGTGTGCGAGGTCCAGCAGCACCTCGGCGACGACCGCGTGCGCGCGGTCGCGATGGACACGACCGACGGCCTCTCCAGGGGCTTGGAGGTGCTCGACACCGGCGCCCCGATCACGGTGCCAGTCGGCGAGGCGACGCTGGGGCGTATCTTCAACCTGCTCGGCGAGCCGATCGATCTCGGCGAGGACCTCCCGCCCGACACGCCGCGCCGCGGCATCCACCAGGACGCCCCGCGCGTCGAGGATCTGACGCCGACGACCG
The DNA here is from genome assembly GCA_034664965.1 of Solirubrobacteraceae bacterium. Lineage (GTDB taxonomy): Bacteria > Actinomycetota > Thermoleophilia > Solirubrobacterales > Solirubrobacteraceae > Palsa-744. The sequence continues at coordinate 3,074 of JAXDGQ010000026.1, forward strand.
AGATGTTCGAGACGGGCATCAAGGTCATCGACCTGCTCGCCCCCTATGCCAAGGGCGGCAAGGTCGGGCTGTTCGGCGGCGCCGGTGTGGGCAAGACCGTGCTGATCCAGGAGCTGATCCACAACCTCGCCAAGGAGCACGGCGGGTTGTCGGCGTTCTGCGGCGTCGGCGAGCGCTCGCGCGAGGGCAACGACCTGTGGCTGGAGATGAAGGAGTCCGGCGTGCTTGACAAGACGATGCTCGTCTTCGGGCAGATGAACGAGCCGCCGGGGGCGCGCATGCGCGTCGCGCTGTCGGGCCTGACGATGGCTGAATACTTCCGCGACCAGGGCCAGGACGTGCTGCTGTTCGTGGACAACATCTTCCGCTTCGTGCAGGCCGGCTCCGAGGTCTCCGCGCTGCTCGGGCGGATGCCCTCGCAGGTCGGCTACCAGCCGACGCTGGAGACCGAGATGGGCCAGCTGCAGGAGCGCATCACCTCAACCAAGAGCGGCTCGGTCACCTCGATCCAGGCGATCTACGTGCCCGCCGACGACTACACCGACCCGGCTCCCGCCTCCGTGTTCGCGCACCTCAACGCCACCACCGCGCTGTCGCGCTCGATCTCCGAAAAAGGCATCTACCCGGCCGTCGATCCGCTGGACTCCACCTCGACGATCCTCAAGGCCGACATCCTCGGCGACGACCACTTCCGCGTGGCCAACGAAGTCAAGGAGATCCTGCAGCGCTACAAGGAGCTGCAGGACATCATCGCGATCCTCGGCATCGACGAGCTCTCCGACGAGGACAAGCTCACCGTGCAGCGGGCCCGAAAGATCGAGCGCTTCCTGTCCCAGCCGTTCTTCGTCGCCGAAGAGTTCACCGGCACCCCCGGCGCCTACGTGCCGATAGCCGAGACGATTCGCGGCTTCCAGGAGATCATCGAGGGCAAGCACGACGAGGTTCCCGAGAGCGCCTTCTTCCTCAAGGGCACGATCGACGAGGTCGTCGAGGCGGCCAAGAAATAGTGGCCCGCTCGAAGTTCCCCGTCGAAGTGCTCACGCCCGAGGGCGAGGTCTTCTCCGAGGAGGTGGAGATGCTCTCCACGCGCACGTCCGTGGGCTCGATCGGCGTGCTCGCCCACCACGAGCCGGTGCTGGCGCTGCTCGAACCCACCGAGCTGCGGCTGTATCGCTCGGACTCGGACATCGTCCGCTTCGCTCAGGCCGAGGGCTACCTTCAGTTCGCCGACAATCAGGCGCTGCTGCTGGTGGAGGAGGCGATCGCGCCCGAGTCGCTGGACCGCGAGACCTTCCAGACGCGCCTCGACGAAGCCCGCAAGGCCGCCGAGAGCGCCGAGGAGGGCACCGAGCAGCAGGCTCGCGCGCTGCGCGACATCCGCCGCTACGAGGCCTTCCTGGCGGTCGGCGAGTAGGTCCGACGCGTGGACAGCGCCAGCCCCGCCACCGCCCACTTCGAGCGCAAGCGGCCCGGCTGGTTCACACGCCGCGTCTTCAATCCACTCGTCAGCCTGCCCATGCGCCTGGGCATCAGCGTGCTCGGCTCGCGTGTCCTGGAGGTAGCAGGGCGCAGCTCCGGCGAGCCGCGCCGCACGCCCGTCAACCTGCTCGCCCTGGACGGCCGGCGCTACCTCGTCGCCCCGCGCGGTGAGACGCAATGGGTCCGCAACCTGCGCGCGAGCGGCTCGGGAAGGCTGCTGCTCGGCCGCCGCGGCGAGCCGTTCACTGCGGTCGAGCTCTCCGACGCCGAGAAGGCGCCGGTACTGCGCGCCTACCTCAAGCGCTGGAAGGCCGAGGTGGGCGTGTTCTTCGACGGCGTCGGCCCCGATTCTTCCGATCGCGAGATGCAGGACGCGGCCCCCAGGCACCCGGTCTTCCGCCTGGAGGCACCGGCTCCCTGATCGCGGCCGCGTACGCGGCACGGGCCCGCCGTCGCTGCACGCGTGGCACCGGCCGCGCGAAGTTGCCCCCCCAACGGCTAGCCTTCCCCGCCGATGAACGACTCTCGCCAGCCAATCGGGGTCATCGGCACCGGCTATGTCGGCCTCGTCACCGCCGCCGGATTCGCCGAGCTGGGCAACGAGGTCTGGTGCGTGGACATCGACGCCGAGAAGATCGAGCGCCTGCGCGCAGGCGAGGTGCCGATCTACGAGCCCGGCCTGGAGGAGATGCTCGCGCGCAACGCCGAGCGCCTGCACTTCTCCACCTCGCTGTCGGACGCGCTGGAGCATGCGCGGCTGCTGTTCATCGCCGTCGGCACGCCGCCGACCTACTCGGGCGACGCGGACCTCTCGGCGGTCAACGCCGTGATCGACGCCATCCCGCCATCCAGGGACCACGCGCTGGTGATGAAGTCGACCGTGCCGTCCGGCACCGGTGTGGCGGTCAAGCGCATGTTCGAGAAGCAGGGCAAGGAGGGGCTCGCCTACGTGTCGTGCCCGGAGTTCCTCAAGGAGG
>JAXDGQ010000027.1:0-16256 GCA_034664965.1 Solirubrobacteraceae bacterium
GCGCGCCGGGCGTGCGACAGCAGCCCTGGCGGGATCGGCTCGCCGTCGATCAGCGGGTAGCCCCACTCGTCGAGGGAGATGCGCTCGGGCAGCAGCTCGGCGCACATGCCGTGGGCCTCGCAGGCGATCGGGTTCAGGCGCAGCCTGTGGCTCGAGCGGCTCATCAGAAGGCCACCGGGTCGCGTCTGCGAGCGTCGCTCGCACGGCTGGTTCCCAGCGGCAGCTCAGCGACGCCGTCGCAGCTCTCGCAGGGCCCGTGACGCGCGTGATCGGCGAACTCCGCGGCGAAGGTCTCCAGGGCGCTGAGGATCAGCTTGACGACGCCGTCGGGATGGCCGCAAGCACCGCGCATGCGCACCAGCCCCGCGAGTCGCTTGATCGGTCCCCCCGCACCGCCGTTTGCGGACCCTGCGGCGATGTCCTCGACGTTCGTGGCCAGCGCCTCGAGCCCGTTCAGGCACGGCCCGCACTGGCGCGCGCTCTGATCGGCCAGCCAGCGCGCGACCCTCGCGGTCTCGGCCACCGGGCAGGCGCTCTCGGAGAGCAGCAGCACCACGCCTGCGCCGAGCGATGCGCCGTGAATGGCGAGGTGTTCGTCTGACAGGCTCACGCCGCCGAGCAGCGACCCCTCGATCCAGGCCCCCGCGTAGCCGCCGAACAGGGCGGCGCGGGCGGGGGCGCTGCTGCCGCCGGCGGCGTCGATCAGCGAGGCCAGCGAGGCGCCGTGCTCGATCTCGTACACCCCCGGATAGACGACCGGACCGGACAGCGTGACCAGCGTCGAACCAGGCTGGCTGGGCGTGCCGAGTTCGCGAAACCAGCTCGAGCCGTAGCGGGCGATCAGCGCGATCTGCGCGAGCGTCTCCGCATTGTTTATGAGCGTGGGGCGCCGCCTGACGCCCTGCTCGAACGGTCTCGGCGGCGTGAACGTCGGGATCGCCGGACCGCCGTTCAGGTGGTTGACGAGTGCCGACTCCTGCCCGGCGACATACCCGCTCGGCACGACGCTCAGCCGCATCCGCACCGATGAAGCGGCGCCGAGCCCGACGCGTTCCTCGATTGCCGTGGAGACGCTCTCGATGCTCGCGATCGCCGTCTCGCACACGCAGACGATCGCCTCTTCGGCGCCGACCGCCCGGGCGGCGAGCTCGCCGCCGTCGAGCATCAGGTGCGGCAGCAGCTCCGAGAGCGTGCGGTCCTTGAGGCTCGCCGGCTCGCCCTCGGCCGCGTTGATCACGACGATCGGCCGGCGACCGTGCGCGACCGCGCGCAGCTTCAGCGCCGTTGGGAAGCCCGCGCCGCCGCGCCCGCGCAGGCCGGCGCGCTCGACGCGCCCGATCAGGGGGGACTCCTGACGTCTGCTGCGCTGTTCATAGGGCAGCTCTCCGTGCACCGCCAGGTGGTGCTCGAGGCTCATCGCGCCAGCCGAGGGCACCTCGGCCAGCAGCCGTGGCAGGCTGCGTCCGTCGGGAACGCCGACGTTCGCGTCCGCGCTGCCGACCGTCGGACGGCGACGGCTCATCGCTTCTCGCCTTGCGCCGAAGCGGCGTGGGCGGAGTGGGGCAGCAGGGACGAGGGGGTGCCCGATCGGCGCGGCCATTCTGAGCCGAGCGGCCCGCCGGGGAGCCACAACAGCAGAAACAGCGAGAAGACCCCCGCTCCGCCGAGCGCCGCACCGCGCAGGCGCTGGTTCTCCGGCCAGCCCGAGACCACGCGCACGACCACGGCGGCGAGCACCACCAGCAGGCAGGCGACGCTCAGGCCGAGCAGCCATGTCGATTTGACATCGCTGCCCGTGCCGAAGCCGTGCAGCAGGGCGATCGGCCAGCTCGCGTACGTCAGCCAGTGGACGGCGCGCCATGTCGAGTACCCCATCCGCTGGCGCAGCAGGCTGGTGATCGTGACCGCCAGCAGCAGGTCGAGGGAGACCGCGCCGAGGCCCAGCCAGAACGGCCGGTAGGACCCGGCGAAGGGAATGAACGCGTCGAGCACGGAGATCGGCGCGAAGCTGTCGAGCACCGACGTGACGATGTGCACGCCGAGGAACGCCATCGCCAGCAGCGAGACGTTGCGGTGCAGCGAGTCCACGACGAAGCGCGGCCAGCGAGGAGAGCTCCAGCGTCGCACGTCGATCACGCCGAGCGCTACCGCGACGGTCAGCAGCAGCAGCGCGACGGTACCCGTCGAGCGCGTCAGGTACCAGTACGCGCTTCCCCCCGATGCGCCCAGCGCCAGGCTCACGGTGCGGGCACCCTCTCGCGGGCGGCGCTTGGCCGCGTCTGCGCGAGCGGCTGCGCGGGCCAATCGCCGACGGTCGTCACGGGTCCGTGCCATGGCTGCAGGCGCGCCGGCAGGCCGAGCTCACCCAGCCACGCCGCCGCTGCATCCGAACGCACGAGCGCCGCCGTCGCGGCGCTGTTGGCCTGCGCGCCGTCGGCCGCCGCGACGCTGACGGTGCGCCAAGGCGTGCTGGCGGGGAGCCCGGTGGCGGGGTCGATGATGTGGTGCATCGTGCGTCCGCGATGGCTCCAGCGACGCACCGCCGTGCTCGAGGTGGCCAGCCCTCCACCGTGGATCCCGATCGTCTGCCCGGGCACCGTGAGGTCGCTGCGATGGTCGTCTGTCACCCTGATCGCCCAGCCGTCCGGCGGGGCCGGGCCGGCGGTGGCGACGTCCCCGCCGAGGCTCACGAGCGCGCCGCAGGCGGATCCGGCGACGGCGGCGGTCGCCGCACGGTCGGCGGCCCATGCTTTGGCCGTGGCGCCGAGATCGAGTTGCACGCCGGACGGGATGCGCACCTCGCGCGAGGCCGAGTCGAGCTCCACCGTCTGCCAGCCGCTGCGCCGGCGCACGGTGATCGCCGGCGACTCCGGCTCCCCGCGCGCGCTCCTCAGCAGTCGCCAGTCTCGGTCATACCCCGCCAGCTGAAGCGCGCGACCGACCGTCGGGTCGACGGTGCCATCGGTCAGCCTCGCCGCGGCGATCGCCAGTTCGAGCGCCTGCAACAGCAACCGGCTCACGCGAACGCGTTTGCCGGCGCTGGCATTGACCCGCGACAGCTCGGAGTCGGCGCGAAAGCGGCTGCACGCCAGGTCGATCGCGGCGAGCTCGCGCAGCACTCGCTCGCGCGCCTTTTCAAGCGCTCGCGCGTCTGTCACGCGCAACACGACCGTGCTGCCGAGCGCCTGCCAGCGTGCGCCGGCCAGGACGGTCGGGCGATCGGGGCGCGGGTGAATCACGACCCCCCGGAGACGACCGGCGCTGCGGGTTCTTCGACCGGCGCTTCGTGAGACGGCGCGGCTTCCTGCGCCGGTTCCTGCGCCGGTTCCGGCGGGGTCGGTGATTCTTCGGCCGGAGCTGCTTCCGGCGCTGGTTCCTGCACCGCGGGCGATTCCGCTTTGGCTTCGGGAGCTTGGGCCGGCGGCTGGAGCGTGCGCGAGGGCGTCGAGGAGGGCGCCTTGGCGGAGTGCCGCTGGGAGTGCCGTGAGCTCGCCTTGCCCTTGGAAGGAACGGACTTCTTGGCGGGGAACGCATGCGCCGCGACGTCTGTGAGGACTCCGGTGAGGATCACGCTGGCGGCGATCACCCAGCGGTTGACCACGCTGAGCTTGCGTAGCGAGCTGTCGCGGGCATGTGTGCTGAACGGGCGCACGAGTGTCAGTGGGCTGAAATCCAGGGGCCGAACTGCGGAATCACGAGAATCGCCAGTACCAGGCCGAGCACAAGCGCGCTCGCCAGCGACAGGACGCGACCGGCGCGCCCGTTGGCGTCGTCCAGCATGCCGGTGCTCTCGCGGCGCGCGGGTCGCACGTAGTCGGCATTCAGCGAGCTCAGCACGCCGGGCAGGTGGGCGAGGACGTGCACTGCCATGAAGACGCCCCAGACGATGAAGCTCAGTTTGTGGATCGGCAGCAGCGTGTCGCGCGAGCTCGGTCCGGCGAGCAGCAGCGCGACGCCGCTGGCGAAGACGACGATCGTTGAGAGCACGACGATCGGCGCGATCAGGCGCAGCGGAAGAGCGGGCGGTCCCTTCCGCTTGTAGCGCGGGTCGGCTGTGTAGTAGCGGACGAAGCGGTAGCCGGTGCTCGCGAGCTTCAGCGCAACCGGTGCGATCAGCAGCATGCCCACGAACAGGTGAACCCACAGCAGCTGACCGAGCTGGACGATCGTCACGCCGATGATTGCGAGCAGCACGAGCAGCACGCCGCCGGTCGCGCCGGTGAGGCGCTCGTTGCCCGTCGTCGAGCCGCCGAACAGCCGTCGCGGATGCACGGATGCCTGCGCGGACTCCGAGGCCTGGCCGGTCACTGCCATGGTCGCAGTGTGTGTTCGCTTGCTAAGCGGCCGATAACACATTCGTGAGAAAGCTCATGCAAACAATGCGCGGGTGAAAAGCCTTTGCGCGGGCGCCTATGCTGGACCCATGCCAGAGGTGGCCGGCTCAGCCGCAGGGGGATCGTCGCCGTCGGGGCGCAGTTCGTCCGCGATCAAGGACGCGCTGGTGCCGTCCCGGGTGCTGCTCATCGAGGACGAGCCGGGGATCGTCGACTTCGTACGCCGCGGGCTGGAGTCCGACGGCTTGGTCGTGGAGGCGGCGCTCGACGGCGCCGACGGTGAGCGGCTGGCGCTCAGCGGCGAGTTCGATGCCGTGGTGCTCGATCTGATGCTCCCCGGCCGCTCGGGTCTTGAGATCTTGGAGACCGTGCGCTCGGCCAAACCGTCGATGCCGGTGATCGTGCTGACGGCCCGGGGCGAGATCGAGGATCGCGTCGCGGGACTGAACGCCGGCGCGGTCGACTACCTCGTAAAGCCCTTCTCGCTGGCCGAGCTGGTAGCCCGCGTGCGCGCGCATCTGCGCGTCGTCGAGCAGGCCTCGGCGAGCACTCTCCGGGCCGAGGACATCGAGGTGAACCTGCTCACGCGCAAAGCACATCGCGGCGGCCGCGCGCTCACGCTTTCGACCACCGAGTTCGAGCTGTTGGTCCACCTGCTTCGCCATCACCGCCAGGTGCTGACGCGCGAGCAGATCCTCAGCGCCGTCTGGGGCTACGAGCACGATCCGGCGACGAACGTCGTCGACGTCTACATCGGCTACCTGCGGCGCAAGCTCGGCCAGCCGGGGGACCCGGCGCCGATCTTCACCGTGCGCTCGGTCGGCTACCGCCTGGGCAGCACGAGCTGAGCGATGCGCCGGCTTCGCGATCGCCTGGCGTTGGTCGGCCTGCGATGGCGCCTGGCCGGGTGGGTGACGGTCGTCGTGCTGATCTGCACCGGCATCTCCTTCGTCGCCGTCTACGACGGAACGGGATCACAGGTCCGCCAGCAGATCGACAAAGAGATCCTCGGCGACGCAGGAGATCTCGCCCACGACCTGGTGCTTGCCGAGGGCCGCACCCCCGCACGGATCGCCCGCGCGGCCGAAAGCTATGTTCGCGACCAGTCCTTCGCCGCGAGCTCGACCGTGCTGTTCGCGCTCGTCCCGGGTGCCCCCACGGCCACCAACCGCCCTGAGCTGTTCTCGCACTCGATCCCGGACAACCGTGAGACGCCCGCTACGCAGAGTCAGGAGAACCGCCGCTCGCTCAGCCTGCTGACCGCGCCCAACGGCTACTCGACCCTCTCGCTACCCGATCTCGGCGAGCTGCGCGTGCTCAAGCGCTCGGTGCGCCTGAACGGCGGGCTGCGGGCCACGGTCGGGGTGGGGGAGCCGCTGTCGGCGGTCAAGCGCGCGCAGGCCGGCGTGGCGCGCGCGTTCATCCTCGCGGCCATGCTCGCGCTGGTCGGCGCCCTCCTGGCCTCCTATTTGATCGGCACGCGCGTGTCCCGCCCGCTTCGGCGGATGGCGGCGGTCGCCGCGCGCGTGGATGCCGGTGATCTGCATCCCCGCATCTACGAGCCGGGCGGCGAGGGGCATGAGGTGCGCGTGCTGGCCGAGGCCTTCAATCACATGCTGGACCGCCTGGCCGAGGCCTTCGCGGGCCAGCAGGCGTTCGTCGCCGACGCCTCGCACGAGCTGCGAACGCCGCTGACGGTGATTCGCGGGCAGCTCGAAGTGCTCGCCGCCCAGACCGACCCCTCGGCGGCGGAGGTGCGCCGGGTCGAGTACCTCGTGCAGGCCGAGATTGCACGTATGAGCCGGCTGGTCGACGACCTGCTGCTGCTGGCAAGGAGCGAGCAGATGCAGTTCCTGCGCGTCGAGCCGATCGACCTGGTTCCGTTCGTCTCCGAGCTGTGGGACGGCGTCAGCCTGATCGCCGACCGTCGCTTCGAGCTCGGGCCGCTGCCGCAGGGCAGGCTGCGTGCAGACCCGGATCGTCTGGCCCAGGCTTTGCGCAATCTGCTGGACAACGCAATCCAGCACACCACGCCCGAGCACGGGCTCGTGCGACTTCAGGTGACGGCGCTGGCCGGACAGAGAGTTCGCTTCACCGTCGAGGACGACGGTGCGGGGATCGACGCGGCTCAGCGCGAGCGGGTGTTCGACCGCCTGCACCGGACCGACTCCGCGCGCGACAGGGCCACCGGAGGCGCCGGCCTGGGGCTTGCGATCGTGCGCGCGATCGCAGAGGCGCACGCGGGCTCTGTCGCCGCGCGGGAGTCGCCCGAGGGCGGCGCGTGCATCGAGCTCGAGCTCTCCGGTTTCTCCCAGGCCGCTGGGGCCGGCGCGTCGGGCGCGCCCGAGCGGCCGGTCGCCTCGGCGCGCCGCCTGTGAGGCTCAACGTGTTGCCCGATCGTTGAGCGTATGCGGGTCCTTGTGGTGGAGGATGAGGTCAAGATGGCGGCGCTGCTGCGCCGCGGGCTGGAGGGGGACGGCCTCGACGCCGACGTCGCGTTCTCGGGCGAGGACGCCCTGGTCATGGGCAGCTCCTGTGACTACGACGCCGTCGTGCTCGACGTCATGCTCCCGGGAATCGATGGCCTTGTCACCTGCCGTCGCCTTCGCGCGCTCGGAGTCGACGTCCCGGTGTTGATGCTCACGGCGCGAGGATCGGTCGACGACAGGGTCGCCGGGCTTGACGGAGGAGCCGACGACTACCTGGCCAAGCCGTTCTCGTTTGCCGAGCTGCTCGCGCGACTGCGCGCGCTGATACGCCGTGGCCAGCTGGAACGCCCAGGCGTGATCGCGGTCGGCGACCTGCAGATGGACAGAGCCTCTCGGCAGGTGTGGCGGGGCCAGCGGGAGGTCTCGCTCTCCGCGCGAGAGTTCGCCCTGCTCGAGGCCTTCATGCGCCGGCCCGGAGACGTGCTGACGCGCTTGCACCTGCTGCAGGAGGCGTGGCACTACGATTTCGAACACCGATCGAACGTCATCGAGGTCTACGTGCGGTATCTGCGTCGAAAGATCGATAAGCCGTTCGGCGTTCGCTCCCTGGAAACGGTGCGCGGCGCCGGATATCGGCTGCGAAAGGATGGAGGGCGCTGAGCCGGCTGCCGATCCGCGTGCGCATCGCCCTGATCTTCACGGCCGCGATGGCGCCCGTGCTCGCGATCACGGGAATCCTTCTCTATCAGCGATTCGGCTCGGATCTCGACGGCACGATCAACAGCGGCCTGCGCTCGCGCGCGGCCGACGTGCGCGCGCTCATCGGCCAGTCGGCCTCGGGCTTGCGCGAAGGACGTTTGAAGGATGAAACCGAGAGCTTCGCGGAGATCATCGAACGCGACGGGCGTCTGCTCGACAGCACCGCGCAGCTGCGCGGACGCGTTCTGCTCGATGCGGCCGAGCGCAGCCGCGCCGCGAAGACCGCGGTGTTCCTGGACCGCCCGGCAAATGCCACCTTTCATGACCAGTCGCGGCTGCTGGCGGTGCCCGTGCGCTCCAACGGCCGGCCGATGATCGCGGTCGTCGGGACTTCAACTGAGACCCGCGCGGACTCGCTGTCGGACCTGCTCGGCGTGCTTCTGCTGGGTGGTCCGATCGCGCTGCTGCTTGCTGCCGTTGCGGCCTACGGCGGCGCCGGGGCCGCGCTGCGCCCGGTCGACGCGATGCGCGCCCGCGCCGCGCAGATATCCGAAGCCGCGCCAGAGGAACGACTCCCCGTGCCGCCGGCGCAGGACGAGATCGGGCGGCTGGGGGACACGCTGAACAGGATGCTCGAGCGCTTGGGCCAGACGCTGGCGCACGAGCGGCGCTTCGTCGCCGACGCCAGTCACGAGCTGCGCACGCCGCTGGCGATCCTCAAGACCGAGCTGGAGCTTGCGCTCGGCGAAGGACGCACGCGCGAGGAGCTACACGACGCGCTGACCTCGGCCGCCGAGGAGACCGACCGGCTGATCGAACTCGCCGAGGATCTGCTGCTGTTGGCGCAGACCGATCGCGGCAGGCTTCCGGTCGCGCTCGAGCCGGCTCCAGTGGCGCCGATGCTCGGCGATCTCGTCGAGCGCTTCGCACTCCGCGCTCGAGAGACCGATCGCGAGATCCAGATCGTCTGTGCCGACGAGCTGTACGGAAGGTTCGACCGCCCGCGCCTGGAGCAGGCGCTCGGGAATCTCCTGGACAACTCGCTGCGCTATGGCGCCGGCCCGATCGAGCTGCGCGCCGAGCCCCGCGAAGGTCGCATGGAGATACACGTGGCCGATCGCGGCCAGGGATTTCCCGCCGGCTTCACCGAACGAGCGTTTGAGCGCTTCAGCCGACCTGCCGGCGCCCGCGCCACCTCGGGGGCCGGCCTGGGGATGGCGATCGTGGCGTCGATCGCCCGCGCCCACGGGGGCTCGGCGCACGCCGCGGGCCGGCCGGGGGGCGGAGCCGATGTCTGGCTCGATCTGCCGGGACCGATCGGCGCACCGCTGCGACCGGGCAAGCCGACTCACGCCTTGTAGACGAGAACGACGCCCTGACACCAGGAGCGCGCTTGTTTGTCAGTCCAGCTCGTCAGGCGTGCTCAGTGCTGGTCGCGCCCGCGCGCGCCGCCGATGCAGGACCGCGAGCCCGATCAGCGCGAGCACGAGCGCGACAGCGACATAGTCGGCATAACGGAAGCCATGGTGGAAGTTCTCCCAGCTGCCGCCGAGCGCCCAGCCGCCACCGGCGAAGGCGAAGCACCACACGGCAGAGCCGATCGTGGTGAGCAAAACGTAGGGGCCGAACGGGGTCGACAGGATCCCTGCCGGTATCGATATGAATGAACGAACCACGGGCGTCACGCGACCGAACAGAACGGCCCGCCAGCCAAAGCGATCGAACCAGCGCTCGGCGCGGGCGAGGGTCCTCTCGTCGAGATGCAGCCAGCGGCCGTGGCGGACGATCAGCGCGCGGCCTCCCCGGCGACCGAGCAGCCAGCCGATGCAGGCGCCGAGCAGGTAGCCGAGGGTGCCAGCCAACGACAGGATCAGATAGCTCTCCAAACCGCTGGAAAGCCCAGCTCCGAACAGCGACACGCCATGGCCGGCGACGTCGCCCGCCGCGAGCACGCCGGCGTACAGCATGATCAGCTCGCCTCCCACGGGCAGCAGGGCATCGACGGCCATCAGCGCGAAAACCGCGTATATGCCGTTTTCAGAGATCCACGTGGTGACCGTCGAGGTGATGCTTGCAAGCAAAATGTCGGCTTCCTGTTCGGAGGCTGGGCGGTTGAAGGTGAGGGCTGAGCGAGCGGGTCGCGGTTGAAGCCTCGCTCGGACATCCTTCGAGCCGGGCCTAAAGCGCGGGTGAGAGCGCGTCGCCCTGGGCGATTCTGGCCGCGTCAGCGCCCAGCCGGCTGGGTGCGGCGCACAACCGAGAACCACATCAGCGCGATCATCGCCACCGGCATCGGGTACCACGCCGGCGAGAGCGTCGCCAGCAGGGCGGTCAGCGCCAGCGCGACCGCGACGCCACCAGCCACCAGCCAGTCGTCGCCGACGAAGAAGCTGAGCGCCGTTCCCACTCGCCCCAGGGGCGCCGCCGCTGGACCCCCGCGCGCCGTCCGCGCGCCGGCGCGCCGGCGCAGGCCCGCCGCGATCAGCAGCGCGAAGGCGAGCACCAGCCCGATGAGCACCGGCAGCGCGCCCTCGCCGCCCGGCCACTGCGCGCCGACTCCCTCGGCGGCCCAGAACGTGCCGAAGGCCGTCAGCAGGACGCCCACGGTGAGCTTCAGGGCGTTCTCCGGCACACGCGCGAGGGGGGCCCTCAGCGCGAATCCCAGGCCGGCGACGACGAGGATGGACGCGCCGGCGGCGAGCGCCGCCAGGCCGACGCGCCGCTGGCTCGCTCCGAACGTGATCACGATCAGCGCCACCTCCAGACCCTCCAGCAGCACAGCTTTGAAGGAGACGGCGAGGGCATAGCGGTCGATATCACCTGCCGTCGTGCCGGCCGCCCGCGCCGACTCGCGCTCGCGGCGATAGGCGAGATCCTCGTCGTGGATCGCCAGCAGGCCGGCGGCGCGCAGGATCGCCTTGCGCAGCCACTGCAGGCCGAACAGCAGCAGAAAGGCGCCGACGAACGTGCGCAGGACGTCGATCGGCACTTCGGTCAGCGCAAGGCCGAACACGGACACGAGCGCGCCCAGGGCGAGGACAGCCGCGGCGACGCCGAGCAGGGAGGAGCGCCAGCTGCGGGTCGTGCCGACGGCGAGGACGACCGTCAACGCCTCGACCGCCTCGACCGCCGAGGCGAGGAAGACCGAGGCGACGAGTGTGAGCTCGACCCCGCTCATCGGCTGCCAGTACCGCAGGGATGGTTCACTGGACGCGTTCGAGCGCGACGATCGGCGCCGGCGCTTGGTCGCCTAGTCCGTTCAGGATGCGCGCGGCGCCGACCACGTCGCCGCTGTCGTAGAAGTCGGTGAGGATCAGGTTTGGGATGTGATGGCGTTGTGACTGGCACTGGCGCGCGCGGCGCAGGATGAAGCCGCGCTTGGTCAGCGGCAGGTTGGGGCTGCGCCGCGGCGGAAAGACGTCGGCCCAGTTGTTCATCATCAGCAGCGGGCTGCTCGGCAGGCCGCGATAGAGCTTGCAGCTGAACTGGGAGGGCTTGACGGCGCCGAGGGGAGTGTCCTGGATGAAGCCGAAGCCGTACATGTCCCATGGATGGCGACCGCTGACCGGCTCCTGGGTGAAGACGAGCACGTTGTGCTGCGAGCGAACGAGCTCGCCGAGCGTGGGCATCTGCTGACCGCTGCGCAATACAGCGAGGTGGGAGAACAGGCCCGATCGCTTGAATTCCCGTTCGAGCGCGCGCTCGGAGACGTAGTCCTCGTCGAACAGGATCAGCACCTGCCCGGGGTTGTTCTGGAGGAACCTGTCGATCGTGTCGAGAAAGCTGGCCATGCTCGTGGCGCCGAGCTCGCACAGCGTGTGACACAGCCAGACCGAGGGCTTGCCCCTGGTCGTGCCGAAGCCGACGGAGCCGCTGAGGCGCTGCAGCGCCTCGCGCGCTTCGCGGCTGAGCTTCTCCGACACCCGATTGACGCGCTGTCCCTCGGCCGCGATGTCGGTGCGGACATGTCCGGGCGCGCTGCCGACGGCGTAGTGGGTGGAGATCTTGAAGGCGCGGATGCCGTCGTCGAGCTGGCGCGCGATCGGGCGGGCCTGGTTGGCGATCAGCCAGCCTGGCGAGTCGGCCGCAGACATCGCGTTGTGCGTCCCCGCGAACGCGACCTGATCGATCCGGCGCGCGCAGAGCTGCGCGTAGCCGTTGCACGTCAGGTGCGCGAGCGCCGGCGGGTGCGACGTCGAGGGGCCGCTGACGCCCAGCGCGATCGCGACGCCGCCGATCAGCACACTCAGGCTCACGGCGACCGCGGCGATGGCGCCGCGGCTGCGCGACAGGCGAAGGGGCCGCTGCTCGGGTGCGACCCCGACCGCCGAGAGCAGCTCTGCGACGCCGAAGTACGCGAGCAGGGCGCCCCCGCAGACGACGAGGAAGTCGAGGATCAGCGTGGGCTCCGCGATCAGCGCGGCGCCCATGAGCAGGGCCACGACGCCGATCAGCGCTCGGCCGCGGCGCGTGCGCGGCGGCCATGCGCGCGCGCGCAGGCGTCCGAGGCGAGCCACGGCGCCGCGAGGTTGCAGGACGTTCGCCGACGCCGCGGCGACGATCGCGCCGAGCGCCGCGAGCGCGAGGGCCCAGCTGGACAGATCGCCGAGATAGGCGTCCCAGAGGCCGCCGGCGGCGGCGCGCACGTCGGCGTTGCTCAGCTCTTCGGACCCGAACAGGTTCACGAGGATGCTGTGGCGCAGCAAGATGAGATCGGCGAACACGGCGACGCCGGCGACGGCGAGCGCGAGGGCGCAGCGGCTGATCGCCTGCCGCCGCCGCGGGGCGACGGCCACGGCGAGCGCGAGCAGCGCGAGCGCGAGCAGCGGCAGGACGATGCCGAGTGTGCGGATTTTGTCGGCGGCGCGCAGCGTGCGCACGGCGAAGCTCTGACGCCGCAGGTCCAGCAGCCGCGCATCGACGTCGGGAGGGACCTTGCGTGCGACGTTCGGCGCGAGCGTTCGCAGGGCGGAGATGACGACCGTGCCGGCGTCGGCGAGGCTGAAGGCGACGTTGCCGCCGCGATCGAACAGCAGGCGGTGCCCCTGGTCGGCGGCGAGCCTGATCAGGCCGCGAAACTGCCGCGTGGCGACGACGGTGTCGACCACCGAGGTGATCACCGGCCGAGCGGCGATCAGGTCCGGGTTGCCCTTGTCGATGACCTGCACGACGATCTCGCGCGAGACCACCCGCCGCACCGGCTCATGGCCGAGCGCCGCGACGGTGCGCTGGGCGAAGGCGTGCGGGCTGAGCAGCTCCTGGCGCAGATATAGAGACGTTCCGCCCACCACAACTGCCACCGCCGCGAGGATCGCCAGAGCGGTGCTGAACGCCGAGCGAGCGCGTGACGATCGCGCGCCAACGCGCATAGCTGCCCCGGTCATCGGCCGCGTGAGACCGCTTGCGGGCGGCTGTGCGTGTAGCGCGACATCCCGCACAGAGCATCACATGCCGAGGATCCTTCCGCGCGACGGCGGCGGTACTCCTCAGCGAGCAGCTCTCGCGTGCGCTTGCCCACCCTCAGCCGGTCGTCCTCGCGGTACTGCAGCAACAGCCAGCGCCCTGCAGGATCGAACCCTCTGCGCACCCGAGGCGATAGGCTCTCGCCGACAAGGGCGGTCAGGTAACGAGGAGGGCGATCTAATGCGAATCGGTTGCAGGATGTCGGTCATCGGCGCGGTCTCGGCACTCGCGGGCTTGATCGTGGCAAGCTCGGCATCTGCGCTCGTGGCGCCGGTTTCCGCGGGTCCGCCCACGCCACCGACCCTCAAGCACCTCGATCTCAACGGCTTCTTCCCGACGAGCACGAGGATTCACGTCGGAGACTCGGTGAGCTGGTCGATCAACGGCTTTCACACGGTCACCTTCCTCGCGGCCGGTCAGACGCCGCCGCCAACGATCATCCCATCGAGCGCGAACCTGCTCAGCGGCCGGCTCGACGCCGCCAACGTGCCGTTCTGGTTCAACGGCCAGCCGGCGCAGGTGATCAACCCCATCACAGCGTTCCCCGGCGGAAGCAAGCGCTACAGGGGCACAGGGTTCCTGAACAGCGGGACGCCGTCGCCCGAAGGTCCGCCGAAGCCGTTCGTCGTCAAGTTCACCAAGGCCGGAAAATTCACGTTCGACTGTCTCATACACCCCGGAATGAAAGGGGTCGTGACGGTCGTGCGCAAGCGCCGGCCGGTTCCGAGCGTCGGCCAGGACCGCCTGGCCGCAATCGCCCAGGAGGCGACTGCAATCCAAGCCGCGCGCGAACTGGCCAAGGTCAAGCCGCCCGCGGCGACGGTGCTCGCGGGCAACGACGCCGCGGGACCGGTCGCCTGGCTTCGCTTCTTCCCGGAGAACCTGAAGATCAAGGCGGGCACGACCGTTGACTTCAAACTCAGCTCCCAGCGCGAGATCCACACGGTCACGATCGGCCCGGGCGCCTACACGACGGCGATCGAGCATTCGTTCACGACCCCGCAACCGAACCCGAAAGGGCCGCCGACGCTCCTGGTCAACCCTCTGGGGGCCTACCCGAGCGATCCTCCGCCGCTGCCGCCCTTCACCGGCGCCAATCACGGCAACGGGTTTGAGGGCACGGGCGTCCTCGCGGCCGGTGGACCATTGCCGTCGAGCGCAAAGATCACGTTCACGAAGCCGGGTGTCTACAACTACGAGTGCGTGGTCCACGAAAACATGGACGGCAAGATCACGGTCACCAAATGACCGACCAGCGCGCGCGGCTGCGCGCTTGGATACGCCCGGCTGGACGTCGCTTGGGTGTATGTTTGCGCCTCCCGAACGGAGGAGGCTCGCCATGTATGTCCGTGTCGTGAGGTTCACCGACGTGAACGCCGAGCGCTTGAAGGGGCTGCTCGCGCGTATCGAGGAGTCCGACGGGCCGCCTCCCGGCGTCCCTTCCACAGGCATCACGCTCATGTCCGACGAGGCGCAGGGTACGGCCGTGGTCCTTCAGTACTTCGCAACGGCGGAGGACATGGAGGCGGGCGCGAAGGTGATGGCCGCGATGGACTCCGCAGAGACGCCCGGCACGCGCGCCTCGGTGGACGCGTCTGAGGTGAAGCTCGAACGCCAGGCCTGAAGTCTGTGAACGAGACGCTCCCGCATTAGCCCTCCTAGATCGGCACGTCCGGCGTTGCTACTGCGGTCCGCGCTCCATCCGCGCGGTGTGCTCGAAGCGCGGCGACCAGGGTTGCGCTGAGCTCGTCCACACCTCCACCGCCGGCTGGAGCCATGATGCGTCGTCCAGCGATCCGGCCTTGATGAAGGCCAGCTCCGGCGACACGGCTGCGATGCTGAAGACCGGCGCGCCGCAGGCCGAGCAGAAGTTCCGCTCGGTCTCGCCGCCGTGGTCGTCGCCGATCGTCGCGAACGAAGCGAGCGTGCTCCCCTCGACGCTCAAAGCGGCGCGGGGCACGCCCACGATCACCGAGAACGGGTTGCCCGTCTGGCGCTGGCAGTCCGCACAGTGGCAGACGGCCTGAACCACAGGCTCGGCGTCGGCGCTGTAAGTCACGCCGCCGCACAGACAGCGACCGGTGATCGGCTTGGGTGCATCAGTCATGCCTGTTCGACCTCCATTGATGATGTGCGTTACCGGTCATCCACAACTCGATCACGCCAGCGGCTCCTACGTGGCAACCGACAGCTAGGAGGTGAACTGGAGGACCGTGCTGCCCTCGGTGACGTCCGGTACATCGCAGCTCGCTCTTCACGTGGTTGGTCCACCCTGTCGATGGGGGCGCACCATATCCGACCGGCGGAGAGGTCGGCTAGAGCGCTCCGAACGTCGGCTATACGCTCCTCGCTGGCTCAGCCCGCGTAGATCGTCACCGGGACGCCCGGGCCGATTCGCTGGGCCAGCCAATCGATGCTCGACGTGGCAAGCCGCATGCAGCCGTGCGATTCGGCGGCCCCGAGTGTTCCGCCGAGGTTGTCGCGCCCGTGCATCGCGATCTGGCCGGGACCGCCTTCGAATTCCTGCAGCGCGTCGGAGCGGGCGCTAAGCGCCAGGGCGAACGGTCCTCCTGGCTCGCCCTGGGGCATCTGCAGCGTCTCCTCGACGAAGAAGCTGCCGGTCGGGGTTGGCGTCGAGGACTTCCCGACGACCGCGCCGAAGCGCCGCAGCACGCGACCGCGCCGGTAGACGGTCACGCGGCGGGCGGCGAGACTGACGACGAGGTGCCAGCCGGTCACGAGCGTGCGCGTGCCCTTCTGGGAGATCCAGCCGCTCGCGCCGTTCGGTCGACCGGGCAGCTTGACCCGAAGCCAGCTGACTCCACCGGCTCCCTTCGCCCGTGCGATGATCGGCAGCACGGTTCGCTCGCCCGTGATCGGTCGCAGGCTGGATACGCTGAGTAGCACTCGAGAGCCGGCTCGCGGCAGACGATGCACGCTATGCCCTACGAGCAGGGCGGCCACTTCTTGGCTCGCGCGAACACGAGCGTGCCCGGCCGCCGAGGCTGCGGGCTGGGGACCTGCGACGACGCCCAGCAGGCATATGGTGCTCGCCAGGAGCGCGCGCAGTGCACGGCGAGAGCGCGGTCGCGCGCGCGAACCGCACGGCCACGGCCTCGTCGGTGAGTTCACCGCGGCGAGGAGTCCGAGCGACGAACTTGTCGCCCGGAGTTCCAAACCGCGGTGCTCAGCCGGTGAACGGCGCGCGGACATGCGGCCTGACCGGTTGGGCCTGCGTGCGGCGGCTGCTTGCACCCCGGCGCGCGCGACGGCGCGCAGCAGCCCTGCGGGCTCGCCGGACGGCGGCCCTGTGGGCGGCCGCACGCCTGCT
>JAXDGQ010000028.1:0-14291 GCA_034664965.1 Solirubrobacteraceae bacterium
TCGCGCTCAAGCGGCGCCTGAAGATCCTGTTCGACGCGGACATTGCTCTCGCCGCCTACCACCTGCCGCTGGACGCGCATCCGCGGTTCGGCAACAACGCGCTGCTCGCCCAGGCGCTGGGCGCGGAGACGCTGGAGCCCTTCGCGCTGCATCGCGGCCAGCCGATCGGCATCCTCGCCCGCCTGCCCGGCGAGGGACTCTCCCCCGAGGCGCTGTTCGCGCGCGTGCACGAGATCACCTCGCGCGAGCCGCTTGTCTTCGACACCGGCCCGGCGCGCGTGCGCAGCGTGGCGATCGTCTCGGGCGCCGGCTCTGACTACCTCGCCGAAGCGGACGCCGCCGGCGCCGACGCACTGCTCACGGGTGAGCCGGCGGAGCGCGCGATGGCCGGCGCGCGCGAGGCGCACCTGCACTTCATCGCCGCGGGCCACTACGCCACTGAGACCTTCGGCGTCAGGCGCATCGGCGAGCACCTGGCCGAGCGCTTCGGCGTGCGCCACGTGTTCCTCGATGTGCCCAATCCCATCTGAGCTCGGTCATTCGCCGCGGCGCTCGTAAATTGCGCCCTGTCGGTCTAACATTGACTGGTCAGCCAGCTTGTTTGATCTAACGAGGAGGAGAGGTCCGGATGGAGGTCACGACGGCGTCGACCGCGGGGTCGGCAACGGGGTCGCAAACGATCGCCGACTTGATCCCGCGGGCTGCCGCGGCACACGGCGCTAAGACGGCCATCCGCTACAAGCGCGACGGCGCGTGGCAGGACGTCAGCTACGAGCAGCTCGACGAGATCGTCCAGGAGATCGGTCTCGGGCTGATCGATCTCGGCATCGAGCCGGGCGACCGCCTGTGCATCCTCGGCAACACGCGACCGGAGTGGTCCTACGCGGACATGGCCGCCACCTCGGCCGGGGCCGTGGTCGTGCCGATCTACCAGACCAACTCGCCCGAGGAGTGCCTGTGGGTGATCTCCGACTCCGAGGCCTGCGCGATCGTCTGCGAGAACGAGGAGCAGCTGGAGAAGATCGCGGCGATCCGCGACCAGATCCCCGGCGTCCGCACGATCGTCGTCATCGACGCGCCCGATTCGTCGACCAGCGCCAACGGCTCTTCCGACGCCGTGCAGGCGCTCGGCGCGATCCCCTTGCAGGAGGTCCGCGAGCGCGGACGCGCAGGCTCGACCGAGGCGCTGCAGGCGCGCCGCGCGGCGGTCAAGCCGGAGGATCCGTTCACGTTCATCTACACCTCCGGCACGACCGGCCCGCCCAAGGGCTGCGTGCTGACGCACGGCAACTACCGCGCGATCATCGACATGGTCGGCGAGGCGGGCGAGATCCAAGGCGATGAGGTCATCTATCTGTACCTCCCGCTCGCGCACTCCTTCGCGCTGCTGATCCAGCTCGCCGTTTTCGACCTCGGCGGCACGCTCGCGTACTTCGGGGGCGACACCAAGCAGATCGTGCCGGAGCTGCAGGAGGTCAAGCCGACGTACCTGCCCTCCGTGCCGCGCGTGTTCGAGAAGATCTACACGCTCGCCCACGGCGCGATCGAGGCGCAGGGTCCGGAGGAGCAGGCGCGCGCCGAGGCGGCGATCAAGCTGGGCGCGAAGGTTCGCGACATGATCAACCGCGGCGAAGCCGTCCCCGAGGAGCTGCAGAAGCCCTTCGACGAAGCCGACGAGCAGCTGTTCAAGAACGTCCGCGCGATCTTCGGCGGCAACGTGCGCCACGCGACCAGCGGCGCCGCGCCGATCGCCCGCGAGATACTCGAGTTCTTCTGGGCGTGCGGCGTGCCCGTGCTCGAGGGCTACGGCATGACCGAGACGGCGACGGCGGCGACGACCTCGACGGTCGAGAACCACCGCTTCGGCACTGTCGGGCGCGCGCTGCCAGGCGTCGAGCTGAAGATCGCAGACGACGGCGAGATCCTGGTCAAAGGCCCGTACATCTTCGCCGGCTCTCACAACAACGCCGACGCGAGCTTCGGCGCGGTCGAGAACGGGTGGCTGCACACCGGCGATCTCGGCTCGATCGACGAGGACGGCTATCTGTCGATCACCGGGCGCAAGAAGGACATCATCATCACCGCCGGCGGCAAGAACCTGACGCCGGCGAACATCGAGAACGACCTCAAGCAGTGCCGCTGGATCTCCCAGGCGGTGATGCACGGCGACCAGCGTCCGTATCCCGTCGTCCTGATCACGCTCGACGAGGAGGAGATCCCGATCTACGCCGGCGAGCACGACCTGCCGAAGGACATCCCGTCCCTCGCGCGCAGCGAGGAGGTGCGCTCGCTGATTCAGAAGGAGATCGATCGCGCCAACGCCAAATACGCGCAGGTCGAGCAGGTCAAGAAGTTCGCGATCCTCGATCACGACCTCTCGCAGGCAACCGGCGAGCTGACGCCGACCCTGAAGGTCAAGCGCAACGTCGTCAACGAGAAATACGCGGAGCTGTTCGACGCTCTGTACGCCGGCTGAGACGTCCATCGCCGGCGAGCGCGCGACACGGCGGCGAGGCCGGCGGCGGCGGGCGCGCCGGAAGCGCGTCGTTAACTGCGAACATAGGGACTGATGCGCAGCGATCCCAGCGACAACGGCGGCCTGTTCGTCGGACGCCGTCCCGGCACGGCGCCTGTCCGTTTTCGCAAGCTGCCCGAGCGCGGCAGCGAGAAGCGCCAGCGCCTGGATGGCTCGCTGGCCGGGGTGATGGTGGCGGCGATGATCTTCCTCAGCCTGCTCTGCTGGGGACCGATCCCGCTGGCGTGCCTGTGGGTCGGCTCGCAGATGGACTACCTCTCGGGAAGCGTCGGCGTCGGCATCCTCGTCTCCTTCGCCGCGCTGTTCGTGTTCCTGTTCGGGAGCCTGTCGCTGTTGAAACGACTCGATCAGGCATGGATACTCGTGCGTCGCGCCGCAGGCCACGACCAGCGAACGGGAATCATGGGCCGGATCTTCGGAGCCACCGCCGTCGTCTGCGGGCTCGGGTTCGCCTTCTGGTTCGTCGTGATTCACGGGCCGGGGTCGGTCACGATGTCCGGCAACGGCCAGGGATGAGCGCGGCAGGCCCCGCGCCGAACCGACGCCGGATCGCGTCGGACGTCTGCTGCTAGAACAGCCTTGCCGTGGGTCTGCTCGACTACTACCGCCAGTTCGAAGGGATGTCCGAGGAGGAGGTCAACGCGGGCCTGCGCGAGGAAGCCGCCGAGCGCCGGCGCAAAGCGCTCACGCGCGTCGACACGCTCGACCTCTCGCAGACCACCTGGCCCGAGCTGCCCGACCCGCGCATCGTCAACGCGATCACCTTCGTCGCCCGCCGCGGGCTGCATCGCTATCCGCACGTGCGCGGCACTGACCTGCGCGACGAGCTTGCGGGCAAGCTCGGGGTGGATCCCGGACGCCTGATCCTCGGCAACGGCGCCGCCGAGCTGCTCAGCTCCGCCACGCGCGCGCTGATCGCTCCCGGCCAGCAGCTGCTGACGACCTGGCCCTCCTATCCGCTCTATCCGATTATGGCGCGACGCGCGCACGGTCGCGCAGTACCGATCACGGGCGGTGTCGATGCGCTGATCGAGGCGGCCAAGCAGCCCGCGACTCGCGTGATCGCCCTGGCCAGCCCCAACGACCCGACAGGCGAGCTGCTCTCCACGGGTGAGCTCAAGCGGCTGCTCGAGAGCATCCCCGAGGGGGTCGTCGTGCTGCTCGACGAGGCGCTCGTGGAGTTCGTCGACGCCCAGCCGACCGACGCGTCGGTGCAGCTGCTCGAGCATCACCCCCGCCTGCTCGTCTTTCGCAGCTTCTCAAAGGCCTGGGGGCTGGCGGGCCTGCGGGTCGGCTATGCGATCGGTGGCCCCGGCTCGCAGGACCTGATGGCCGAGCTCGAGCCCGACCTCGGCGTCTCAGAGGTATCGCAGGCGGGAGCGCTGGAGGCCCTGCGCACGTGCTCTGAGCTGCTCGCCCGCCAAGTGCGCACGATCTGCGAGGAGCGCCCGCGTCTGACCGAAGGACTGCGCGAGCGCGGCTTCGAGGTCGCCGACAGCCAGGCGAACTTCGTGTGGGCCGCGCACCCCGCCGTCAGCGGTGGCGAGCTCGCGGCTCAACTGGCGCAGTCCGGCGTGCTCATCGCAGAAGGCGACGCGCTCGGCGAGCCCCAGCACGTGCGCATAAGCATCCGCAAGAGCGCCGCCACGACGCGCCTGCTCGCCGCCGTCGACAAAGCCCTGGAGCGGGAGAGCTAGCTCGCGGAGCCCGACTGGCGCAGCAAGGTGCCGGTGGTGCCCTCGAGGATCTTGCGCCAGGCGCTGACCTGCTCGGGCTCGGCGTCGAAGTGTTCGACGACCTTGCGCACGCGGGTGCCCGATATGTCGATTCCGTGACGATCGGCGACCGCCTGGTAGCGCTCGTATTCCTCGGCCAGGTGCTTGGTGACAGACTCGAATCCGTGCCGCGCGATCTCCACGCGCGAGGCGAAGTTCATCATCGACGTCTGGAACATCAGCTCGTCGGTCGGCTCGGGCTCGATCAGCACGATGTCCACGCCCGGGTAGCGGCTCTCCCAGCCCTTGGCCAGTTCGTGCAGCCGCTGGTGAGCGACGAGCTTGAACGCCTGATAGCCGATCTGGGGGAAGCCCATGTCCGAGACGCGGCGCGGGCGCGACCCGCGCAGCGTCCTGATCTGAGCGGCGAAGTCATTGACGAACGGCACGATCGGGTTGATCACGACGATCAGCTTGGCGCCCGCCTCGACGGCGATGTCGAGGTTCGTCGTCGAGACCATGCCACCGTCGATCAGCTCGCGATCGCCGACGCGAACCGGCGCATAGACCATCGGCAGCGCGCCCGACGCGCGCACGGCGGTGGAGATCGGCACGTCTTCGGCACCGTCCACGCCGAAGACCACGCGCTCACAGGTGTCGAGGTCGGTGGCGGTGAGATAGAGCTCGCATGCCAGCTCGCCGAAGTCGTCGGTGCGGCCCGGCTCTGAGAGCACCTCGCGCAGATAGGACTCGATCCCGGCGCCTGTGTATGCGCCCGACGGCAGCCCCTCGGCGAAGCCGAGCAGGACGTCCATCAGCGACACAGCGCCGCGCTGGGAGACGACTTCGCGCGCCAGCGACAGGGCGCGAAGCGGCAGCACCGCGCCCTTGCGCGCGAACTCGAGCAGGTTGGGGCGCAGCAGGTCGTTGAGGCTGATGTCTTTGAACGGCGCTTTGCCCTGGCGGGTGACCACCCTCATCATCTCCTCGGGGGTCACGCCGTTGGCGCTCAGCGCGGCGATGAACGCGCCGGCGGAGGTGCCGACGTAGACGTCGAACTGGTTGACGCTGCTGTTCACCGCCAGCAGGTCGAGGGCTCTCAGCGCGCCGATCTCGTACACGCCGCCCGTGAAGCCGCCGCCGCCCAGCACGAGAGCCGTCTTGTGACGCCGTGGACGCCGGCGCCGATCGGCCGAGCCGGTACGCCCCACGCCGCGGGCAGAGCTCAGGCTCGCCCTGCGCTTCTTGGCCGCAACCTTGGCCTTGTCGGTCGGTTCCAGCTTGACAACCTTGCCCATCCCAACTTGATTCTAAGGGACAGATGACCCAGAAGCGCATCGAAGCGGCGTCGCGGGCGGCTATTCGCCCGAGCCGTGCCCGCCCCGGACGGGTCCGGGCGAGGGTGCGTCCAGCGCTCGCAGCCCTCATCGTGGCGCTCGCTATCGGCCCTTTCGCGCTGCCGGCGGCGGCCGATGCCGCCGCGACACTGGGGGCGCTGCAAAGCGATCTCGCCCATCAGATGCAGATTTCGGGCGCGCGCTCCAGCGCCTATGTCTATGACCTCACCGCCAAGCGGGCGCTGTTCTCGCTGCGCGCCACCGCCCTGCGTCCGCCGGCCTCGGTGGAGAAGCTGTACACCGCAGCAACCGTGTTGCAGCGCTTGGGCGCGACCGCGCACCTATCGACGACGGTGCTCGGCATCGGCCAGCTCAGCCCGACGGGGGTATGGGAAGGGGATCTCTATCTGCGCGGCGGCGGCGATCCGACCTTCGGCGACACATCGTTCATCCGCAGTCACTACGGCGGCGTCGGCGCGAGCATGTCGACGCTCGTCGCCCAGCTCGTTCGTGTGGACGGCATCCACGCCGTGCGCGGCTCGGTCTACGGCGACGAGTCCAACTTCGACTCCCAGCGCGGCGAGCCGTCGAGCGGCTACGCGCAAGACCCGTTCCTCGAAGGCACGCTGAGCGGCGTGGCCTTCAACCGCGGGGCCAGCGGCTCGGCAAAGATCGCCCACGCTCCCGCCGCCTACGCTGCGCGCAAGCTGTGGGCGATGCTCAAGAACGCGGGCGTGAGCATCCGTGGCTCGAGCGGCGCCGCCGTCACTCCCGCGGGCGCCGCCCAGCTCGCGCAGGTCAGCTCGCCGACGGCCGAACAGCTGGTCGGCCTGATGCTGCCGCCGTCGGACAACTTCTTCGCCGAGACGCTGCTAAAGGATCTCGGCGCCGCGGGCGGCGGTGGCGGCACGACGACTGCCGGCGCGGCGGTCGTCAGCCAGACGATCTCCGCGCTGCTGGGCATCCATCCGCGGGTGGTCGACGGCTCAGGCCTCTCCGAAGCCAACCGCACCTCGACCTACGAGGTCGCCAACCTGCTCGTCGCCCTGGCCCCCACGCCGACCGGCGCGATCCTGCGCAACAGCATGGCGCTCGCCGGGCGCACGGGAACGCTTGCCAAGCGAATGCGCGCAACCGCCGCCTCCGGGCGCTGTCAGGGAAAGACCGGCACGCTCACCGGCTACTCCAACCTCGTGGGCTACTGCCAGGCCGTCAACGGGCACCTGCTGGCTTTCGCGTTCTTCAACGACGGCATCTCGACCACCCTGGCGCACGTGATCCAGGACCACATGGCGATCACGCTGGCAAGCGCCAGGTACACGCCGGCGGAAGTGGCACGCGCCAAGCGATCGAGCAGGCCGTTGCCCGGATTCGCCGTCCAACGCTGACCGCACGGCTACCCCGCCAGCGCCAAGGTCCGCGGAGCCGGCCGTGCGCCTGTCGGGCGCTACCTACTGCTCGAGCACGCCGCGCAGCCCGGCTTCGTCCAGCACCGCCACGCCCAGCCGCTCGGCCTTCTGCAGCTTTGACCCGGCGCTCTCGCCGGCGACCAGGTAGTCGGTCTTCTTGGACACCGAACCGGTCACCCGCCCGCCGGCGGCCATGATCCGTTCTGTGGCCTGCTCGCGCGACCACTGGGGCAGCGTGCCGGTGAGCACGAGGGTCTTGCCGTTGAGCGGGCCCTCCGACGGCGCGGGCCCCTCGGCGGCGAACTGCAGCCCGACTTGCTGCAGGTCGGCGATCAGGCCTTCCATGCGCTCGTCGTGAAGCTGGGAGTGAATCGACGCGGCCATCTTCCCGCCGATCCCGTGCGTCTGCTCGATCTCCTGCTCGCCGGCCGCCAGCAGCGCCTCGACGGTGCGAAAGCGCTGCGCGAGGTTGCGGCCGGTGACCTCCCCGACCTCCTCGATGCCCAGGGCGAACAGCACGCGGGCGAACGGCCGCCGCTTGGATGCCTCGATTGCCGCGAGCAGGTTGCGGGCTGACAGCTCGCCGAAGCCGTCGAGCTCCAGCAGCTGCTGCTCGGTCAGGCGATAGAAGTCGCCCGCCGTCTTGACCAGGCCGCGCTCCTGCAGCAGCGCGACCTGCTTCTCGCCGAGACCCTCGATGTCCATCGCGCCGCGCGAGACGAAGTGCTTGAGCAGCTGCCAGGCGCGCCCGGGGCACAGCGGATTGGGGCACTTGGTGAACACCGCACCCTCCGCCTTGATCGTCTTGGTCCCACAGAACGGGCATTTGGCGGGTGGGCGCGGGCGCCGTGGACGGCCCTTCTGCTCGACGACGTGCGGCGCCGGGGATACGACCTGCGGGATCACGTCGCCGGCACGCAGCACGATCACCTCCTCGCCCGGCCGGATGTCCTTGCGCGCGAGGTCCTCCTCGTTGTGCAGCGTCGCCATGCCGATGCGCACGCCGCCGACGACCACCGGCTCCAGCACGGCGTAGGGGCGCATGTCGCCGAACTTGCCGACGTTCCACATCACCTTCTCCAGTCGCGTCACGGCGGTCGTCGGCGGGAACTTCCAGGCGACCGCCCAGCGCGGGTCGCGCCCGACCGCGCCGAGCCTGCGCTGCAGCGCCAGGTCATCGACCTTCACGACGACCCCGTCGATCTCGAAGTCGAGCTCTCCCCTGCGCTGCTGCCACTGCAGGCATTGCGCGATCACCTCGTCCTCGCTGCCCAGCAGCTTGATGTCGGGATTGACACGGAAGCCGTGCTCCTTCAGCCAATCGAGCGCCTGGGAGTGGCGCTCGAAGGTGAGGCCGTCGGTGACGCCCACCTGGTAGCACCAGATCGACAGCGGTCGCTTGGCGGCGTCGGCCGGGTCGAGCTGGCGAATCGTGCCGGCTGCGGAGTTGCGCGGGTTCATGAACGTCGACTCGCCAGCTTCCGCGCGACGCTCGTTCAGCGCGGTGAAGTCGGCGAGCGACATGTAGACCTCGCCGCGCACCTCCACCAGCGACGGCGCGCCGGCCAGCTCCAGGGGGATCGCGGCGATCGTGCGCAGGTTGTGTGTGACGTCCTCCCCGATCTCGCCGTTTCCGCGCGTCGCACCGCGCTCGAGCACGCCGTCGCGGTAGACGAGGCTGATCGCCAGGCCGTCGATCTTCGGCTCGACCGCGTACTGGAAATGCGGCGCGGAGATGCCCTCGCGCGCCAGGTGGCTGCGCATCCGCTCCACCCACGCCCGAAGCTCCTGCTCAGAGCGCACGTTGCCGAGCGACAGCATCGGCTCGAGGTGCTCGACCTTCTCCAGGCGGCTGACGGGCTCGCCGCCGACGCGCTGCGTGGGCGAGTCGGCGCTGGCCAGCTCCGGGTGCTCGCGCTCGATCGTGCGCAGCTCGTCAAGCAGCGCGTCGTACTCGTCGTCGCCGATCTCCGGGTCGTCGAGCACGTAGTAGCGACGCGAGTGGTATTCGAGCAGCTTGCGCAGCTCCTGCGCTCGAGCGCGCGTCCTTGGCGGCGTCTGGGCAGCGCTCACGGCATCTCGCGCGCGGGCCGATCTCCGATCGGTGGCGCGAGCAGGTCGTTCAGATCGAATCCCCTCAGCGCCTCCAGGCCGGGGCGATCTGTCAGGTCGAAGTGAATCGGCGTAACGGCGATCCTGCCGGCGGCCACCGCGGCCAGGTCGGTGCCCGGCTCGTCGTGAAAGCCCGGGTCCGAGCCATAGATCCAGTATCGGCGGCGGTGCTCCTCCTCGCGCTCGAGCTTCAGCTCGTCGCGGTAGATCCGCTTGCCCAGGCTCGTGACCTCCACCCCGCTGGGCGCGCCTGCCGGCACGTTGACGTTGAGCAGCGTCGTCGCCGGCAGCGGCACGTCCTCGATGCGCCCGACCAGCCGCGCGACGAAGTCGGCGGCGACCTCGAAGCCGAAGCCGCCGTCGAAACGGTAGTCCAGCGCGCGTGCCCCCGACTGCTGGGACACGGCGATCGACGGCAGGCCGAGGACCACGCCCTCCAGCGCGGCGGCGACCGTGCCCGAGTAGGTGATGTCGTCGCCGAGGTTCGCGCCGTGGTTGATCCCCGCCACGACCAGCTCGGCGTCGAAGTCCTCGACCAGCCCCAGCCTGGCCAGCCGGACGCAGTCGACCGGCGTGCCATCGGTCGCATAGCCGACCGAGCCGTCGGCGAACGGTACCTCGGCGACCCACAGCGGCCTGCGCGTGGTGATGGACCGCGCCATCGCCGAGCGGTTGCCGTCCGGCGCAATGACCGCCAGGCGGACGCCGTCGAGCGCAGCGAGCGAGGTGCGCATCGCCTGCAGGCCCTCGGCTTCGATTCCATCGTCGTTGGTGAGCAGGACGTTCAGCATCGGCTCCCCCAGCATAGGTGCAAGCCCCTACGCATAGGCCACGCTCGCGAGCGCCAGGCCATGCGCCGGCGCGGTCCTACCCGCCTGCGCGCGCGGGCTGCCCGCCAGCAGGCGCTCGAACTGTTCCACCGTTGCCTGCCCGGAGGCCACCTCGAGCATCGTGCCCACGAGCACGCGGTTCATGTGGCGCAGGAACATGTCGGCCTCGATCCAGAACTCCAGCGTGTCCCCTTGCGCCAGCCACTCGGCACGGCTGACCCTGCACTGAAACCAGCTGTGCTCGGTCTCGCGCGGCGTGAAAGCCGTGAAGTCGTGCTTGCCCGCCAGCAGGCTCGCGCACCGTCCCAGCGCATCGGTGTCGAGCTCCCCGGGCCACCAGAACGCCGTCTGGCGTGTGAACGCGCTGCGTGCGCGCCGCGCCAGCACGCGGTAGCAGTACGTGCGGCTGAGCGCGTCGCGGCGGGCGTCGAAGCCCTCTGGCGCCGGTTCGGCGAGCAGAATCGCGACGTCGTCGTCGAGCAACCCGTTCAGGCGCAGCGGGTCGACGGCCTCGTGGGCGTAGCTGGCGACCTGCCCCCAGGCGTGCACGCCGCGGTCGGTGCGCCCGGCGACCGTCAGCCTCAGCGGCAGCCCGTCGGCGGCGGTCTCGCCGAGCACCGTGCGCAACGCGCGCTCGACCTCCTCCTGCACCGTGCGCAGGCCGGGCTGACGTCCCCAGCCGGCAAAGGCCGCCCCGTCGTACTCGAGCGTCAGCTTCGTGACCATCCCCGCAGCGTGCGCCACCGATCGAAGATCGGCCAGCGACGTCAGACCAGCTCGATGAAGACCATCTCGGTCGCGTCGCTCTTGCGCGGACCGAGCTTGAGGATGCGCGTGTAGCCGCCTGGGCGGTCGGCGTAGCGCGGCGCGAGATCCTCAAACAGCTTGTGCACGGCGAACTTGTCCTGCGACAGCGTCGACAGCGCCTGGCGACGCGCGTGCAGATCGCCGCGCTTGGCGAGCGTGATCAGTTTCTCGAGCTCCGGCTTGACCGCCTTGGCCTTGGCTTCGCTGGTCTTGATCCGCTCGTGCTCGATGATCTCCTTGCTCAGGTTCATCAACAGCGACTTGCGATGCGCGCTGTCGCGGCTGAGCTGATGTTTTTTGCGCTGGTGTCTCATGAGCGAAGCGGGAGTCTAAACGGCCGCGGCGGCTCTCAGTCCTGGCGGAGGTCCAAGCCGCGTGTATGCAGGGTTTCGATGACCTCGTCGATCGACTTCTTGCCGAAGTTCGGGATCGCGTTGAGCTCGGCCTCGGACTTGGAGATCAGGTCGCCCACCGTCTGAATGCCGGCGCGCTTGAGGCAGTTGTAGGAGCGCACGCCGAGCTCGAGCTCCTCGATCAGGATGCTGTACTCCTCGCCCTGCAGCGTCGGCGCAGCGCCGCCGCCCACCCCTAAGCCATGGCCGTCGAGCTGGCCGCCCGGGGCCGCGCGCAGCTCCTGTATGCGGTCGGCGTCGGTGAAGATCGCCAGCTGTGAGATCAGCAGCTCGGCCGCCTCGCGCAGCGCCGCCTGCGGGTCGATCGAGCCGTCTGTCTCGATGTCCAACGTGAGCTTGTCGAAGTCGGTCTTCTGCCCGACGCGCGCCTGCTCGACTGCGTAGGCGACGCGACGCACCGGCGAGAAGATCGAGTCGATCGGGATCACGCCGATCGGCTGGTCAGAGGACTTGTTCTCCTCGGCCGGGCGGTAGCCGCGGCCGCGGCCGATTGTCATGTACAGCTCGAGCTTGGTTTTTTTCTCCAGCGTCGCGATGTGCACCTCTGGGTTGAGGATCTCCACGCCCGCGGGTAGATCGATGTCCTTCGCCGTGATCTCGCCCGGGCCGCTGACGACCAGCGGCGCCTCGACCTCGCTGGCGTCGGAGTGCATGCGGCAGACCACGCCCTTGAGGTTGAGCACGATGTCGGTCACGTCCTCCTTGACGCCGCTGATCGTCGAGAACTCGTGGGCGACGCCCTCGATTCGCACGCTCGTGACGGCCGCCCCGGAGAGGGACGAGAGCAATACGCGGCGTAGCGAGTTTCCGAACGTGTAGCCGAATCCGCGGTCAAGCGGCTCGATCGTGAACGTGCCACGATTCTGCTCCACGGACTCGCTTGTGATCCGGGGGATTTGGAAGTCGAGCATCAGAGTCCTAACGTCGTTTTGGTGTCGCACCGGCGTCGGAGGACGGCCGGCTCGGGAGCCTCACCCACCTGGGGCGGGGCGCTTGAAGGGTCCTGCTAACTACTTCGAGTACAGCTCGACGATGAGCTGCTCCTGCACCGGCGCGGCGACCTCGCGTCGCTCCGGCTTGCGCAGCACCTTGGCCGTGAGCGACTCATGGTCGGCCTGTAGCCACGCGGGAATCTGTCCGGTGAGCTCGGTGGCGTCTCTGACCACCTGCGTGGCCGGGGTCTCCGCCTTGATGGCGATCACCTCGCCCGGGCGCACCTGATAGCTGGGGATGTCCACCCGCCGGCCGTTTACCGTCCAATGGCCGTGTCGGATCAGCTGGCGCGCCTGGCGCCGCGAAGCCGCGAAGCCGAGGCGCACGAGCACGTTGTCCAGCCGGCACTCCAACAGCGCGAGCAGGTTCTCACCGGTTATCCCGGTCTGGCGCGAGGCCTTCTCGTAGTAGCCCGCGAACTGTTTCTCGAGCACGCCGTAGTAGCGCTTGGCCTTCTGCTTCTCGCGCAGCTGCACGCGGTACTCGCTCTGTTTCATGCG
The DNA here is from genome assembly GCA_034664965.1 of Solirubrobacteraceae bacterium. Classification (GTDB taxonomy): domain Bacteria; phylum Actinomycetota; class Thermoleophilia; order Solirubrobacterales; family Solirubrobacteraceae; genus Palsa-744. The sequence goes on from JAXDGQ010000028.1 coordinate 12,653, forward strand.
GCCACGGCCGTGCTCGCCGGGCGGGTAGGAACGTCGCTCGACGCCGCACTTGTCCGTCAGGCAGCGCTCGCCCTTGAGGAACAGCTTCTGTCCCTCCCGGCGGCACTGCTTGCACGCTGGGCCGGTATCTCTGGCCATCAGACCCTCCGCCGCTTGCGTGGGCGGCAACCGTTGTGAGCCTGCGGCGTGACGTCCTTGACGCCCGTCACCTCGAGGCCGGCGGCCTGCAGCGAGCGGATCGCGGTCTCGCGGCCCGAGCCGGGGCCCTTGACGTAGACCTCGACCTTCTGCAGCCCCTGCTCGAGGCCCTTGCGGGCGGCGGCGTCGGCGGTCACCTGTGCGGCGAACGGCGTCGACTTGCGCGAGCCCTTGAAGCCCGCGCCTCCGGCGGACTCCCAGGCGATCACGTTGCCCGTGGTGTCGGTGAGCGAGACGATCGTGTTGTTGAACGAAGTCTTGATGTGCGCCTGTCCGACCGGGATGTTCTTTTTCGGCTTGCGCCGCCCACGGGCGCGCTTGGGCGCGGCGGGCACTACTTCTTACCCGCGCGTTTCTTGCCTGCAACCTGCATCCGCTTGGGCCCCTTGCGCGTGCGCGCGTTGGTCTTGGTCTTCTGGCCGCGCACGGGAAGCCCGCGACGGTGGCGCAGCCCGCGATAGCAGGCGATCTCCTGAAGGCGTTTGATGTCCTGCGAGCGCTCGCGGCGCAGGTCGCCCTCGACCGCGTAGCCGTCGTCGATCGCGTCACGCAGCTTGGCGACCTCGTCCTCGGTGAGGTCGCGGATGTACGTGTCCGGGCTGACGCCGACCTGCGAGAGGATCTTGTTGGAGGTCGCGCGGCCGATCCCGTAGATGTAGGTCAACCCGATCTCGGAGCGCTTGTTCAAGGGGAGATTGATCCCTGCGATGCGAGCCATCCTGCTACCCCTGACGCTGCTTGTGGCGCTTGTTCTGGCAGATCACCAGCACCACGCCGTGGCGGCGGATGATCTTGCATTTCTCGCACATCGGCTTGACCGACGGTCTTACCTTCATGATCCCTTTCGGCGGCTGGGTTCCGCGACCTGGCTCTGGCTGCCGTTGCGGCCGCCGCTACCGAGTCGTGGAGATCGCCCGACCACGAGGACGCACCTCGCATCGAGCAGGACTCCTGATGGTAGCAACTCCTAGGTGCTCGCGACGCCCTGCTGGGCGTGCTCGCCGGCACGCGCGGCGCCGGACAGATGCCAGGGCGTGAGGACCCTCGGCCCGTCGCCGGTGATCGCGATCGTGAACTCGAAATGCGCCGCCGGAGAGCCGTCCTGGGAGAAGATCGCCCAGCCGTCACCGCCAGCGCGCACGGCCTCTGCGCCGGCGGTCGTCATCGGCTCGACGGCGAGCACCATGCCCTCCTCCAGCAGCGGGCCCTTGCCGGGCTTGCCGTAGTTGGGCACCTGCGGATCCTCGTGCATGCTGCGCCCGACGCCGTGCCCGACGAGCGAGCGCACGACCGACAGGCCGGCCTCCTCCGCGACCTCCTGGATCGCGTTTGACACATCGCCCATGCGGCTTCCGGCGCGACACGCGCCGACGCCCGCGTGAAGCGCGCGCTCGGTCGCCTCCAGCAGGTTGCGGGCCTGCTCGGAGACCTCGTCCACGGG
>JAXDGQ010000029.1:0-6377 GCA_034664965.1 Solirubrobacteraceae bacterium
GCCGCTCGTGCGGTGCTCTGCGACGTCGATCTCGACGTCCCCGCCGGCGCCACCGTCGCCCTCGTCGGTGCCACCGGCTCGGGCAAGACGAGCCTGGTGTCGCTGATCTCGCGCCTGTATGACACCAGCGAGGGAGAGGTGCTGCTCGACGGCGCCGACGTGCGCACAATAGATCTCCCCTCGCTGCGCAAAGCCGTCGCCGTCGTCAGCGACGACCCGTTCTTGTTCTCCGCGAGCGTCGCCGAGAACATCGCCTACGGCCGCCCGACCGCCAGCCGCCCCGAGATCGAAGCCGCAGCACAGCGCGCGCAGGCGTTCGACTTCGTCGCGCGTCTGCCGCAGGGCTTTGACACGCGCGTCGGCGAGCGCGGGCTGTCGCTGTCGGGCGGTCAGCGCCAGCGCATCGCGATCGCCCGTGCGCTGCTCGCCGACCCGCGCGTGCTGATCCTCGACGACGCCACCTCCTCTGTCGACGCCTCCACCGAGCAGGCGATCAAGCTCGCACTCGACGAGGCGATGGCCGGACGCACGACGTTCGTCATCGCCCATCGCCTGTCGACGATCTCGCTCGCCGACGAGATCGTCGTGCTCGACCACGGCCGCGTCGTCGCCCACGGCGACCACGAGCACCTGCTCGGCGCCTCCGAGCTGTATCGCGAGATCGTCGAGAAGGGGCTGCCCGACCAGGTCTTCCTCACGCGCAAGCCGCGCGAGCGCGAGGTCAGCGGCCTGTGAGCCCGATGGTCGGCAGAGGCCCAAACCAGTCGCAGTGGACCGGCGAGCGCGCCAGCCGCGGCACGCGCGGGCGCAACCTGCGCGGCCTGCTCGCGCTGATCAAGCCCTACCGCACGCGAGCGATCCTCATGCTCGTCGCGCTCGTCGTCGGCACCGGCGCCGCGCTCGCGCCACCGCTGCTCGCGCGCGCGGCGATCGACAAAGGCATCGCCCACCACGACGTGACCACGCTGGTGCTCGTCGTCGTCGCCTTCCTCTTCTCCGCGCTGCTCGTGTGGGCAATGACCTACGCGCAGACCTACCTCGTCGGCTGGGTCGGCCAGCGCGCGCTCGCCGACCTGCGCATCCGCATCTTCAAGCACCTGCAGACGCTGCCGATCGGCTTCTACGAGAGCCGTCCGGCGGGTGTCCTGATCTCGCGCATCACCAACGACGTCGAGGCGCTCGACAGCCTGGTCACCGACTCCGTCGTCACGCTCTTCCAGGCCGGGCTGACGCTCATCGGCACCGTGGGCATCCTGCTCTACCTCGACGTCAAGCTCGCGCTGATCACCTTCTGCGTGCTGCCGCTGCTGCTCGCCGGCTCGCTGTGGTTTCGCATCGTCTCCGCCGGCGCCTTCCGTCGCACGCGTGAGACGATCGGCTCGATCACCGCTTACCTGCAGGAGACGCTCTCGGGCATCCGCGTCGTGCGCAGCTTCGCCCAAGAGCCCGTGCACGAGGAGCAGTTCAGCGCGCTCAACCAGGACAACCGCGACGCGAACATGACCACCGTCAAGCTCAACGCCGCGTACTTCCCCACCGTCGAAATGCTCTCCGGCGTCGCCGTCGCCGCGATCGTCCTCTACGGCGGGCTGCAGGCGATCGAAGGCCACATCACCGTCGGCACCGTCGTCGCCTTCGTCGCCGCGCTATCGAACCTGTTCGAACCGATTCAGCAGCTCTCCCAGCTCTACGCCACCTACCAGTCGGGCATGGCAGCGCTGGAGAAGATCTTCCAGCTGCTCGACGTGCGTCCCGATCTCGACGATCGCCCCGGGGCGATCGAGCTCGGGCGCATCTCCGGCGAGGTCGACTTCGACGATGTCTCCTTCGCCTACGCGCGCCGGGCGCAGCGAGCACCGGCGGCGGCCGGCGCGGCTGGCGCCCCCACCAACGCCGCAGGCGCGAACGGCGCGAGCGCGAACGGCACAGCAGGCGCGACTGGCGTGGCAGCCGACGAGCAGGTGTTCGCGCTGGACCACGTCAGCCTGCAGATCCCGCCCGGGCAGACCGTCGCGCTCGTCGGCGCCACCGGCGCCGGCAAGTCGACGATGGCCAAGCTGATCGCGCGCTTCTACGATCCCACGTCCGGCGCCGTCCTCGTCGACGGCCACGACCTGCGCGAGGTCTCCAGCAGCTCGCTGCGCTCGCAGATGGGCATCGTCCCGCAGGAGGCCTTCCTGTTCTCCGGCACAGTCGCCGAAAACATCGCCTTCGGGCGCCCCGACGCCGACGCCGACCAGATTCGCGCCGCCGCCGCGGCGGTCGGCGCCGAGGAGTTCATCTCCGAGCTGCCCAGCGGCTACGACACCGAAGTCGGCGAGCGCGGCACGCAGCTGTCGGCCGGCCAGCGTCAGCTGATCGCGTTCGCGCGGGCGCTGATAGCCGACCCGCGCATCCTCGTGCTCGACGAGGCGACCTCCAACGACGACATACATTCTGAGGCGCGCATCGAGCAGGGCCTACGCCGGCTGCTCGCCGGACGCACCTCGATCGTCATCGCCCACCGCCTGTCGACCATCCGCCAGGCCGGGCGCATCGTCGTGCTCGAGCACGGGCGCATCGCCGAGCAGGGCACGCACGACGAGCTGATCGCCGCCGAAGGGCGCTACTACGAGCTGTATCGCGACTGGGCGGCCCAGGCCGCCGCCTGAAGCGCGCGCGACGTCTTGGAGGGTTCATCACGATGATGCACAGGACCAGCCCGCTACACCTGGCGCTAGCCGTCGTATTGGTCCTCCTCGGAGGGTGCGGCGGATCGTCGCGGGCCTCTACGGCGGGCCGCGGGTCCAGCTTGGATTCGGGGTTGCATGCCCGCGTACTCTACGGTCCGACCTGCCCTGTACAGCGTGTGGGTCAGAGCTGTATCCGCCCCTACCAGGCGAGCATCACCATCCTGCGCGAGCCGACAGACAAGGTCGTCGCGACCGTTCGGTCAGGGCTCGACGGGCGCGTCAGTCTGCGCCTCGCGCCGGGCCGTTACCTCCTGGTGCCACACAGTGGTCGACCCTTCCCGAGAAGCCGACGCCAGATCGTCACGGTGTACGCGCACCGCTTCACGACCGCGACCATCAACTACGACAGCGGCATCCGCTGACGATCCGGCGGCCTCGGCGCGCATGTCGACCACGGTGGTCTCGACTTGACCATCGCGCTTTTAGCGTCGGCGTCTGGACTGGCAGCACCTGAGAACCGCCGTATCGTCGATGCCGGCACGGCCAGCAAGCAGCTAATACGATTCAGTACGTGAACCGCGTAGCGCTCGTGACCGGGGCTACCAAGGGGTTGGGGCTCGCCTTGGTCGATGGGCTGGCAGCCCGTCTCGACGGCACAGACACCGTGTACCTGACGGGTCGCAGCCAGTCTCGCATCGAGGCGGCACGGGCGAGCCTGACGCCTGCGCGGGCGCGCGTACTGACCGAGCCGATGGACGTTGCTTGCGACGAGGCCGTCGCAGAGACGGCGGCTAGGCTTGCCGACCGGCACGGCTCGCTCGACATCGTGATCTCGAACGCTTACAGCAGGGTGCTGCCCGGGGATCGAGTGACTGAGGTCGTCGACGGCTATGTCGCGACGAACAACCTCGGCACGACGCGTGTCCTGCGCGCCTTCGCCCCGATCCTCAGCGACGGCGGGACCCTGCTCGTGGTCGCGAGCGCACTGGGCACCCTGCATTACCTGGCGCCCGTCCTACACGAGCGCTTTGACGAGCTGGAGACCCTCGAGGACGTCGACGCCTCGGTCATCCGCTGGAAGGAGGCCGTCGAGGATGGAAGCGCGTTCGCGGAGGCATGGCCGGCGTTCGTCAATATCCCCTCCAAGATCGGCCAGGTGAGCGCCGTACGAACCCTGGCGCGACACCGCCGCGCGTCCGACCTGAAACGCGGCATCCTCTTGGCATCGGTCGCCCCGGGGCTGTTCGACACGGGCGCCTCGCGACCCTGGTTCGACATGAGCAATGCGCAAACCGCCGCCGAGGCGGCAGTGCCGCTCGTCGATCTGGCGCTCCGCAGCTCGCTCGATCAGAGCATGTACGGTGAGCTGGTGGCGCCCGGGCGGGTCCTCCCATGGAAGCCGTGAGACGCGCGCAGCCTGCTGAAGGCACCGTCGCGCTCCGCACGGGTCGCTTCCGGACACGCCGATGAGCGCGCGTGAGGAGGACCGCGCCTTCCCGGTATTGAGTACCGCCCAGCTCGCGGAAGTGGCCCCGTTCGGTGTCGAGCGGACGGTCACCGCCGGCGAGTTGCTGTTCGAAGCCGGAGAGGCGTCCTATCAGCTGTTCGTCGTCCTTGACGGCGAGGTCGAGATCGTTCGACTCGACGCCTCCGACGCGCCACCGATCGCCTCCTACGGCCCGGGTGGCTTCGCCGGTGAGCTGAACCTCCTCACCGGCCAGCGGCGCTTTTTGACCGCCCGCGTCACACGGGCGGGCCGGGTGCTGGTCATCGAGCAGGCGGAGTTCCGTCGACTCATGAGCCTGCGCCCCGCGCTCGCTGAAACGATCTTCGCCGCGCTCGTCGCTCGTCGTGAGATCCTCAGGTCGGGGGAGGGAGCGCAGGCGATCCGCATCGTCGGCTCGCGCTACTCGCCACAGGCAACGGCGTTGCGGTCATTCGCCGAGCACTCTCGTTTGGTTCACGCGTGGATCGACGTCGAGGATGTCGAGGACGTCGACGCGTTGCTCGCGGGCATGGGACTCGGTGCCGCGGACATCCCCGCTGTGCTCACCGCCACGGAGACTCTTCGCAGGCCCTCGCCTGCGGCCTTCGCCGAGCATCTCGGGCTGACGTTCCAGACGACACCCGGCTACATCTTCGACCTGGTCGTGGTCGGCAGCGGGCCGGCAGGCCTGGCCGCGGCGGTATACGGCGCCTCGGAGGGCCTGCGCACCGTGTCCCTGGATGCCGTGGCGATCGGCGGGCAGGCTGGCGCGAGCTCGCGGATCGAGAACTACGCGGGGTTCCCGAATGGCATCTCGGGCGGCGACCTCACGGCGAGGGCCGCTGTGCAGGCCATGCGCCTCGGGGCTCGTCTAAATGCGCCGTGCGACGTGGCGGGGCTGCGGAAGGAGGCAGGATTCCACGTCGTCGTGCTGGCAGACGGCAGCGAGATTCCGACGCGCGCGGTGATTGTGGCCTCCGGGGCTCGCTACCGGCGGCTCGCCGTGGATGATCTGGAGCGCTTCGAGGGCGCCGGCGTCTACTACGCGGCGACCGACCTGGAGGCCCGCGCGTGCGACGGAACTTCGGTCCTGGTAATCGGGGGCGGCAACTCGGCTGGACAGGCGGCGATCTACCTCGGCCAGCACAACTGCGCGGTTACGCTCGCCATACGCGGCGATGACCTCACCCACAGCATGTCGCAGTACCTGATCGAGCGGATCGAGGCCGATCGAAAGATCAACCTTCTCACGGGCGTCGAAGTCACCAGGCTCGCCGGCGCGGATCACCTCGAGCAGGCGACGCTCGAGCACCCGGCGACCGGCCAGCAGGACACGATGCCCTGCTCGGCGCTGTTCTGCTTCATCGGTGCGACTCCCGCGACGGGCTGGGTGGGCGACGACGTGCTGCTCGACGGACACGGCTTCGTCCTCACCGACAGGCAGCTGCCAAGCTCGCTGGCCGGCGCTGCCGATCGGGTGCCTTTCGAGACATCGGTACCCGGTGTTTTCGCGGCCGGCGACGTCCGACACGGGTCGCTGAAGCGCGTCGCAGCGGCGGTGGGCGAGGGTTCCAGCGCCGTGCGATCGGTGCATGAACGTCTGGCGATCCGCACATGACATCCAGCTGGGTCGTGGCAAGGCTAGTCCGATCCGAGGGGCACACCGCGCCACCGGCGACATAGGCGTAGCATCGACTTCGCTCTTGGGCCTTTCGGAGGGAGGAGCCAGGGGCGCGTAGCGAGCGGAGGGACCGGGGGCAACGCGCGACGGCGGTGCCGATAGGACCTTCGTACACAACGAGTCCGTGTACGGAGGGCGTATGTCTGTCAGCTTGCGAAGTCAGCTAAGCCTCGTCGAGAACGTCCCTCCGCGCATCGTTTCAAAGTTCGAGCTTCAGCAGGCCTACTGCGCGAACCGCCACACGCTGCTCCTCGCCGGCGAACTGGACTCCGCTACCGCTCCGCAGCTCGCCGCTGCGGTCGTTCATATCCCGATGGGGGCAAGCACCATGCTGGTCGTGGGCCTTCGCGAGGTCACGTTCATCGACTGCGCCGGCATACGCGCCATCCTCGAGATTCAGGAGCTTTGCGTCCAACGCGGATGTGGATTCTCGCTGGTTCCCGGTTGCGCGCCCGTGCAGCGCTTGTTCGAGCTCTGCGGATTGCTCGATCACCTCCCCTTCCGGGACGACGGCAGCTACGTCGGTTCCGATCTGTCA
>JAXDGQ010000030.1:0-4100 GCA_034664965.1 Solirubrobacteraceae bacterium
TATGCCGGGCCCTCGGCGTTTCGAGCGGCCGGCACGACGTTGTCGGCGCAGGGCTAGCCAGCCGTCGAGGCTTGCGAGTCTGATCCGGGGTCAGGTGCGACGGACCTTCGCCGCATAACGGACGCCAACGAGCAGCCGGCCTCCGAGGCTAACGCTGGATGCCAGAGACGCTGCGCGGCGCCCGCCGCGGGATTGCTCGGCCCGTGCCCGCACGAGCCGAGGTCAGCCTGCGCTCGACGCCGGGCGGTCTCGTCGGGCGGGACTCGAGTGAGCTCATCGAGCTGGGCTTGGGTAAGTCGCGCGTCGCCTTCATGCGGAGCGCAACCACGGTTCCCGATAGCCCGAGCCATGCACTCACGATCAGCCAAACGGTCATGTGATCCCCTTTCAAAGTCGTCCGCTTCTCGCGGACAGCAGCAGCCGGTATCAGAGCTGCCCGATCGCTAACGATCCCGATACCCCAGCCGCTCGGGCCTAAACCGCGAATTACATGAGATTCCTGTTACTTCTATTCGACGGCGTCAACACCGCGGGGACCCGCGCCCACGTACTTCGCCGTCGGCCTGATCAGCTTCGCCTCGCGCTTCTGCTCGAGGATGTGCGCCGACCAGCCGGCGACGCGAGCGCACGTGAACATTGGCGTGAACAACTCCGGCGGCACTTCGGCCAGGTCGAGGATCACGGCCGACCAGAACTCCACGTTCGTAGCCAGCACGCGGTCGGGCCGGCGCGCGTGCAACTCCGCCAGGGCGGCCTTCTCCAACGCCTCCGCCGCCTGGAAGCGAGGCGAGCCGAGTTCGCTGGCGGTCCGGCGCAGCACGCGGGCACGAGGGTCTTCGGCGCGATAGATGCGGTGGCCGAAGCCCATCAAGCGCTCGCCACGGTCAAGCGCGTCCGAGACCCACTTCTCGGCATCACCGCTGGCTTCGACTTCCTCGAGCATCTTCAGCACGCGCGAGGGGGCGCCGCCGTGCAGCGGACCCGACAGAGCGCCGACCGCTGCCGACAGAGCCGCGGCCACGTCCGCGCCGGTCGAGGCGACGACGCGCGCCGTGAAGGTCGAGGCGTTCATCCCGTGCTCGGCTGCCGATACCCAGTAGGCGTCGATCGCCTTGACGTGGTCCGGGTTGGCCTCGCCGCGCCAGCGGATCAAAAAGCGCTCGGGGATCGTTCGCCCTTCGTCGATCTCTGACTGCGGCACCGGCGGCTGGCCGGCCTCGCGCGCGGACTGTGCCACGAACGACAGCGCCATCACCGACGCGCGCGCGAGGTTGTCGCGCGCCTCCTCGTCGGTGATATCGATCAGCTGGCCAAAGCCCCACTCCGGCGCGAGCATCGCGAGCGCCGACTGCACGTCGACGCGGTGGTCGCCCGAGCGCACGGTCAGCGCGTGCGGTTCGGCCGGCGGCAGGCCGGGTTTGAAGCGCCCGTCAACCAGCAGGCCCCAGACCTGCTCGTAGGGGACCTGGCCGACAAGGTCTTCGATGTCGACGCCGCGGTAGCGCAGCGCGCCACCCTCTTTGTCGGGCTCGGCAATCTCCGTGGCGAAGGCCACGACTCCTTCTAGGCCCGACTGGACCTCTGGTGCTGTGACCGCGCTCATGGCACTCGCTTTCTGAGCTTGATGCTTGACGGGGTGAGCTGCCTTGTGGGCAGGGACACATCGTCGCACTATTGCGCGTGCAAGTAGTCTGCCGGTGAGCAGGCGCCGGGCGCACGGCTCGGCGAGCCGACATCGAGGAGAGGCCATGAGCGACAGCGATCTGATGTTCCGAGGCGCGAGCGAGCTCGCGGGAATGGTCCGCTCCGGCGAGATCTCCGCGCGCGAGCTTGTGCAGACCTCGCTCGAGCGCATCGAGGAGCTCAACCCGATGCTCAACGCGTTCGTGCAGGTCGACGCCGAGGGCGCGCTCGCGACGGCCGATCAGATCGCGCCCGGCGACGAGCGCCCGTTCGCGGGCGTGCCGATCGCGATCAAGAACAACCGCCCGGTCAAGGGGCTGCGGCTCACCTACGGCTGCTCGCTGATGGCCGATCACGTCGCGCCGTATGACCACAACATAACCCGCAGGGTGCGCGACGCCGGCTTCGTCATCGTCGGCACGACGACGCTTCCCGAGTACGGCATCCTGCCGGTCAGCGAGGCTCGCATCTTCGGCCCGACGCGCAATCCTTGGGATCTGCAGCGTACGCCCGGGGGCTCGTCGGGCGGCGCCGCGGCCGCGGTGGCGGCCGGGCTGGTGCCGGTCGCTCACGGCAACGACGGCGGCGGCTCGATCCGCATTCCGGCAGCTTGCTGTGGCCTGGTGGGGCTCAAGCCGGCGCGCGGGCGCATCTCACCGGCGCCCGAGCTCGGCGACTCCTCGCTGGGAATCGACGGAGTGCTGACGCGGGGGGTAGCCGACACCGCGGCGATCCTCGACGTGCTCGCCGGATACGAGCCCGGCGATGCGACCTGGGCGCCTCCGCCATCGCAGCCGTTCGCCGAATCGGCGATCGCCGCGCCGGGCAAGCTGCGGATCGCCGCGACAACTCTTCCGCCGGTGCCCGAGGCTGAGGTCGATCCGATGGCCGCGCGCGCCGTCGGCGACGCGGCCGAGCTGCTTCGCTCGCTCGGCCACGAGGTCGAGGAGGTAGACCCGCCCTGGCAGGACGACGCCGTGCGCGAGCTGTTCGGGGTCGTCTTCTCCAGCCACATCGCGCTGTCGATCGCCTACTCCGGGCGCGTCGCCGGGCGCGAGCCGACGGCCGAGGACATGGAGGCGATGAGCTGGGCGATCTTCTCGATGGTGCAGAAACTCGGCGCCATTCAGTACATGGGCGCGGAGGTTGCCCTGCAGGCGTTCGCGCGCCGGTTGGTCTCCTTCCTACAGCCCTACGACGCGCTGCTGACGCCCGCGCTGGCCGAGCGGCCGCTGGCGCTGGGGACGCTCGACCCCGACGCGCCCGATCCGATGGCGACGTTCCGGCGCTCAGGCCTGTTCACGCCGTTTACGCCCGTGTTCAACGCCACCGGGCAGCCTGGGATCTCGCTGCCCTTGTATGAGGGCGAGGACGGGCTGCCGCTCGGCGTGCAGATCATCGGGCGCCCCGCGGGGGAGGCTCAGCTGCTGGCGCTCGCTGCCCAGCTGGAAGGCGCCTGTCCTTGGGCGGCGCGGCGGCCTGCACTGGAGATGAGCGGGGCCAGCTGAGGCCCGCCTGCCCGACCGCGCACGCCGTGCGCCGGAGAGGCGGACGATGCGCTCGGCAAGGCGCTCACGTCCTGCAGTTCCCATCGCGTTCCTTTGCCTTGCACTGGTCGCAAAGCCTGCCCTCGGGCCGCGTCGAGGTCGCTCCCTGCGGGCTGCCGGGGTAATTCGAGCAGTTCTTGCACCAGTGGTAGATGTTGTGAATACCGGGCGCGTGAACGTACGTGGCCATCCTGCCTCCTTGGTTGGTTGCGCCACATAACGCTAAGTGGAATGTCGCGAAAATTCGACAAGCGTTTCCGACTACAGAAACGTCGCTTGCCGGGCTGGCTTCGCGTACCTAGCATCGCCGTGGCCCACCCACCCACGACAGCTGTGGAGGTACTGCAGGACGATGTCCAGCCCCGACGTACCGGACGACTGGTACCGGCGCGCGTACCCGCCGGAGATGGTCAAGCTGCCGTGGGCGCAGAAGACCGGATCGGAAGTCGATCGGCTATTGCGGATCCTGCGGCCGAGCGGGGAGGAGCGGATTCTCGATCTCGGCTGCGGAACGGGCAGGCACGCTCTGGAGCTCAGGCGCCGCGGATTCTCCGTCGTCGGCGTCGAGCTGCTGGAGGCCAACGTCGCCGTTGCAGAGGCGGGTGCCGCAGAGGAGTCGCTGGAGGTGGCGTTTGTTCAGGCCGACCTGCGCGAGCTCGAGTTCGAGGAGGAGTTCGACATCGTGCTGAGCCTCAACGACGGAGCGATCGGCTACTTCGAGAGCGAAGCCGACAACATGCGGACGTTCTCTGTGATCGCACGGGCGCTGCGGGACTCAGGCCGCCATCTGGTGCAGATCGCCAACGCCCTGCATGCCGAGAGTTTCATGCCGATGAAGACGTACATCGAGGGCGAGGGCGGGATCGAACT
>JAXDGQ010000031.1:0-8428 GCA_034664965.1 Solirubrobacteraceae bacterium
CCTGCCGACTGGGGCGCGATACGCGTCCTCCCGCGGGCGCTCGAGGTCTGGTCGCAGGCGCCTGATCGACTGCACGATCGGCTGCTCTACGAGCGTGAAGGCGACGGCTGGTCGCTGACGCGCCTATCGCCCTGAGACCGTCCGGCGCGGCGATCTCGCACGCAGCTACCCGTCTGCCGGCGCGGCTCGGCCAAGGCGGGCTCAGCGGCGGTGCGCGCTGACGAGGATCGCCTCGTAGGGCATCTCAAAGGATCCGCCGAGCGACTCGACCGCGTCGCCGATCTCCGCCAGCAGCCGGTCGCGTTGGGGCTGCGGGAGGGTCTGGTGATCGCTGTGGGTCTGCAGTAGCGCCAGCCACCCCGCCGTGTCGTGGGTGCGCGTCCAGGAGAACGTGCTCACCTCGGCCGCGTCAAAGCGCTGCGACGCCGCGATGCCGGCGACCGCCGTCTCGGCGCGCGCGTCCTGTCCGCCGAGCAGTACCGAATAGCTCTCGACGCCCGGCGCAAGGCGCGCGTAGATGGGCCCGAACAGCTGTGCCACCTCGGCCGGCGGCGCGCCGAAGTTCCAGAACAGGCCGAGGCGGCCTGTGCGCTCGAGCACCGTCGCCGCCTTGTGCGCTCCGGCGACCGGATCGATCCAGTGCCACGCCTGGGCGCAGACGGCCAGGTCGAACCGCCGTCCGCCGGGGTCCCAGCGCTCAAAGCGCGCGACCTCGACGTCAATGCCGCGCGCACGGGCGACCTGCGCCATCCGCTCGTCGATCTCAACCCCGAGGACGTCGCATCCGCGCGCGGCGAGCAGGGCCGAGGCGATGCCCGTGCCGCAGCCGATGTCGAGCGCGCGGTCGGGGCCGTCGGCGAGCAGCGCGTCCACCAGCGCGCTCGGATAGGAGGGGCGGGCGCGATCGTAGAGCTCGGCGACCGCTCCGAAGGACTCGGCCCGCGAGCGGTCCTGGAAGAGCATCCATCGCATCATTCCAGGGTGCCGCCTACGTCAGCGTGTGCGGCGCACGCCCTGGAGATGTAGTCTCGCCAGTTAGACGCAACGTCCGCTAGACATGGCGACCGAAACCGAGATCATCGGCACGACCGAGCCGCCGCTCGCCGCGGCGCGGCGTCTGGCACCGCGCGCGGCCGCGCTGGCCGAGCGCATCGAGCAGGAGCGCGCACTGCCGCGCGAGCTCGTAGACGAGCTGCTCGACGCCGGGCTGCTCAGCTTGTGTCTGCCGCGCTCGCTTGGCGGAGGCGAGGCGCACCCGGCGCAGATGGCGCGCGCGCTGGAGGAGCTCGCCCGCGCCGACGGCGCCACCGCATGGTGCGCGATGATCGCCTCCACGAGCAGCCTGCTCGGCGCCTACCTGCCGCCGCAGGAGGCCGAGCTGATCTATGCCGGCGGACGAGCCGTCACGGGCGGCGTGTTCGCGCCGCGCGGCCGCGCCGAGCGGCGCGACGGCGCCTACGTCGTCGACGGCCGCTGGTCGTTCGTCAGCGGCGTCACGCACTGCGACTGGGTGCTCGGCGGCTGCGTCGTGCACGACGGCGAGGACCCTGTCCTGCTGGAGGACGGCAGTCCGGACGTGCGCTTGATGCTGATGCCGATCGACAGCGTCGAGGTGATCGACACCTGGTCGGTTTCGGGCCTGCGCGGCACCGCAAGCCACGACATGACCGCCGTCGCACAGCTCGTGCCCGCGGCGCGCGGTGTGTCGCTTTTCAGCGACTCCCCACGCCATCCCGGCGCGCTCTACTCGTTCCCGCTGTTCGGACTGCTCGCGGTCGGCGTCGCCTCGGTCGCGCTCGGCATCGCGCGCGGCGCGATCGAAGATCTCGTATCGCTCGCCGGCGCCAAGACACCCGCCGCCGGGCGTAAGACGCTCGCCGAACGCGCCACCGTCCAGGCGCTGCTCGCGCGCGCCGAGGCCGCGCTGCGCGGCGCCCGCGGACTCATGCTCGGCGAAGTCGACGCCGCCTGGGTAGCCGCCGAGCGCGGCGGGGCGATGCCCGAGGAGCACCGGCTCGGGCTGCGCCTCGCGGCCAGCCACGCGACCGAGGTCGCCGCGGAGGTGGTGACCTCGATGTACCACGCCGGCGGCGGTACGTCGATCTATGACTCGAGCGCGCTGCAGCGGCGCTTTCGTGACGTGCATGTCGCCACACAGCACATGATGGTCGCGCCCGCGACGTGGGAGTTGGCTGGGCGCCTGCTGTTCGGCCTGCCCACCGACACGCGCCAGCTCTAAGCTGGCCGTGTCATGAGCGCCGCCAGCGAACGAACGAGCCCAGCGGCTGTCGAGGCGGCGCCACGCGGGCGCAACCCGTTCGACGACAGCGCGGTCCGACGGGACGAGGGCGGGCTGGCACGCTACGTCGACCGGCCCGACTCGCTCGTGCATCTGCTGCGCGCCAGCGTCGATCGCGACAGCGCCGCGGCGGCAATCGTCGAGGTCGGCGGGCGTTCGCTCAGCTATGGCGAGTTGTGGGATGGCGCCGCGCGCGTCGCCGGCGGTCTGCGCGAGGCCGGAATCGGACGCGGCGATCGCGTGGCCATTCGCCTCGGCAACGGCGCCGACTGGGTGCTGGCGTTCTTCGGGGTGCAGCTGCTCGGCGGGGTCGTCGTGCCCGTCAACACCCGCTTCACCGACGAGGAGGTCGCCTACGTGGTGCAGGATTCCGGCGCGGCGCTGACCTTCGCGCCTGACGCGCCGCTGCCCGACGGCGAGCCGGTCGCGGTCGAGGATCTCGCGCCCGAGGATCTCGCCGCGATCTTCTACACCAGCGGGACGACCGGCTTTCCCAAGGGCGCGATGACCTCGCACGCCAACTTCACGACCAACTGCGAGAACGCCTTTCGCTGCCTGCAGATCGCTCGCTCGCAACTCACGGCGCTCTCCACGCTCGTCTCGGTCCCCCTGTTCCACGTGACCGGCTGCAACAGCCAGCTGCTGCCGATGCTCGAGTGGGGTGGGCGCGTGGAGATCCTCTCCGGCCCGCTCGACCTCGACGGGTTCTTCGCGGCGGTCGGCTCGCACGGCGTCAACCAGCTGGTCTCCGTGCCTGCGATCTATCACGCGGTGATGCGCCACCCCAAGTTCGCGCAGCTCGACGTCAGCGGTGTGCGCTGGGTCTCCTACGGCGGCGCGCCGATCGCCGAAAGCCTCGTGCAACGCATCAAGGATGCTTTTCCCAACGCCCGGGTGGGCAACGGCTTCGGTCTCACCGAGACCTCCTCGCTGACTTCGTTCCTGCCCCACGAGGAGGCCGCCGAGCACGCCGACTCGGTTGGCTTCGCGATGCCGGTCGTCGACCTCGCCGTCGATGAGCCCGACCCGCAGACGGGGGTCGGCGAGCTGCTCGTGCGCGGGCCGAACGTCGTGCAGGGCTACTGGAACAAGCCCGAGGCGACGGCCGAGACCTTCGTCGACGGGTGGCTGCACACCGGCGACCTGGCGCGCATCGACGCCGACGGGCTGCTGTACATCGTCGATCGCAAGAAGGACATGATCAACCGCGGCGGCGAGAACGTCTACTCGATCGAGGTCGAGAACGCGCTCGCGTCGGCGCCTGGTGTCGGTGAGGCCGCGGCCGTGGGCGTGCCCGACGAGATGATGGGCGAGAAGGTCGGGGCGGCGATCGTGCCGGTCGCCGGCGCGACGCTTGACGTCGCCGCCGTGATCGCCCATTGCCGCGAGCGCCTCGCCGACTTCAAGGTTCCCCAGTATGTGGCCGTGCTCGCAGAGCCGCTGCCGCGCAACCCGGGCGGCAAGGTGCTCAAGGCGCAGTTGCGCGACGAGACCGACTGGGGCCAGCCGCTTCGTTAACGAACGCCGACGGGAGGGATCGGGATGTCCGAGGTGCAGACCGTGCAGGGCGCAGTGGACGCAGGCGAGCTGGGCCTGACGCTCGTGCACGAGCACGTGCGCTTCCGCGACGAGGCCGTCGCCGAGCAGTGGCCCAACCGCTACGACGAGCAGCTCGAGTTCGACGCCGCGATGGTGGCCGTGAAGGCCGCCAAGGCGGCCGGCGTGCGCACGATCGTCGATCCGACTGCGATGTTCGGCGGCCGCGACGTTCGCTTCATGAAGCGCGTGGCAGACGATGCGGGCGTGCAGATCGTGGCGTGCACGGGGATCTACACCTACGACTACCTGCCCCACTACTTCGAGAACCGAGACATCGACGTGATTGCCGACCACTTCGTCGAGGACATCGAAATCGGCATCCAGCGAACGGATATCCGCGCAGCCTTCCTCAAGTGCGCTGCCGACGCGGCCGGCGTGACCGAGAACGTCGAGAAGGTGCACCGCGCGATCGCGCGCGCGAGCATCCAGACCGGCGCCCCGATCATGGCCCACTCGATGCCCGCCGTCGCCACCGGGCCGCGCCAGGTCGAGATCTTCGAAGAGGAGGGCGTCGACCTGGCCAAGGTGCAGATCGCCCACTGCGGCGACACCGACGACGTCGACTACATACAGGGCCTGATCGACAAGGGCGTCTACGTCGGGCTCGACCGCTACGGGCTCGAGATGTACCTGCCGATCGACAAGCGCAACGCGACTGCCGCCGAGCTCCTGCGCCGCGGGCACGCCGATCGGCTGATGATCTCCCAAGACTTCTGCGCGACGATCGACTGGTTCCCGCCCGAGGCCGCCGACGTGTTCGAGAGCCAGGGCGCGATCCGCAAATGGTCGATGACGCTCGTGTTCGACGAGGTCGTGCCGGCGCTGCGCGAGCTCGGCGCGATGGACGACCAGTCGTTCGACACCGTCTTCGTCGAGAATCCCAAGCGCTGGCTGACGGCATGAGGCGCCCGCGGGCTCCAGCGCCCGTCGCGACGCTTCCCGCCAAGTTCGACGAGTGGCAGATCGAGCTTCACGGGCGACGCGTGATCTACCGCGTCGCCGGCAGCGGCCCGCCGATCGTGCTGATCCATGGGATGCTCAACTCCTCCAGCCACTGGCGCTCGGTGGCGCTGAGCCTGGCAAGCGACTACACGGTGATCGCCCCCGATCTGATCGGCCACGGCGACTCGGCCGCGCCACGCGGCGACTACTCGCTCGGCGCGCACGCGGCGAGCATTCGCGACCTCCTCGCGGCGATCGGCATCGATCGCGCGACGATCGTCGGGCACTCGCTGGGCGGCGGCGTGGCGATGCAGTTCTTCTACCAGTTTCCTCAGCGCGTCGAGCGGCTCGTGCTGATCTCCAGCGGCGGACTCGGCCGCGAGGTCACGCCGTCGTTGCGCACGGCAGCGCTGCCCGGCGTCGCGCCGCTGCTGGCGCTGACGATCCGCCCCCGCCTGGTCGGCGCGCTGGCGCAGGCCGGCGAGCGCCTTCGCGCTCGCGACGTCGGCGCGGGCGTCTACCTGCAGGCGGCCGCTCGCGCGCTGCGCCCGCTGCAGAGCGCCGGTGCGCGCCAGGCCTTCCTGCACACGCTGCGCGCGGTCATCGACGTGCACGGCCAGCGTGTAAGCGCGACCGATCGCCTGTACCTGCTGGAGGCGCTGCCGACGATGATCGTGTGGGGCGAGCGCGACCACACGATCCCGCTGGAGCACGGGCGCGCCGCGCACCGGGCGATCCCGCAGAGCCGCTTTCGCACGCTGCCCGTCGCCGCGCACTTTCCCCATCTGGAGGACCCCGACGGGCTTTCCGAGCTGCTGCGCGAGTTCATGCGCACCACGCGACCGGGGACGATCGAGGACGGCGATTGGGGCGCGATCCTCGCGCGGCGCTCGCCGCCGTCGCGGCGCCAGGACGACGCCGCGGCCTAGCAAGAGCTTCGAACCCCCTCGAGCGACTGCGTCGGAGCCGAGCGCGCCGGTCGCTAACGTGAGCGTCACGATGATGACCACCGAGCCGATGATCAGCCGCGGCGCGCACTACACGGCGCTGATCGAGATCCTGGACCACCAAGGCGCCGCCAAGCTGCACGCCGGCGAGCGCGAACAGCTGCTGGAGGCCGCCGACGCGCTGCTGTTCGGCGAGCCCGAGAGCGAGGGGCGCGTGCGCTCGGCGGAGGCCCTGATCGAGTCTCTGGAGACAAGCGGACGGTGGTCGGCCGAGAGCTGTGACCAGCTGCGCGAGCACCTCTACGGCTGCGACAGTCCCAGCACGCCGGCCTGATTAGAGTTCCCGCGCTGCGGGTAGCAGCCATCCCGTGCGCAGGGGAGCCGAGACCAGGGCGGCGATGGCGGTGCTCGCCGCGATGGCGGCAGCGGTGCTCGTCGTGCCCGCTACGGGCTCGGCGACTTCGCCGACGAGCTTCGACCCGCTCGTCGAGGCGCAGAACTTCTCGATCACGCAGCAGCGCCAGGCGATCTACGACACGCCCGAATATCAGGCGCAGCTGGCCGCGGACAGCGCCAGCAGCCTGACCGAAGCGCTGGCTACGCAGGCGGCGGACCCGGGGCGTTTCTTCACCAACAACCTGTGCTGGAACCGCGGCAACGGATGCGCCGGGGACATCCGCCTGAACCGGTGGGTGACCAACGGCTACGGGATCTCCCAGCCGGTGCTGTTCACCGCGCGAGACGGCGCGACGCTGTCCGGTCGCGTGTGGGCGACCGTCGGCGGTCACGCCAAACGCCCGGGGGTGGTCATCACCAACGGCTCGGTGCAGGCCGATGAACAGATGTACTGGTACGCCGCGCAGACGCTGGCCAAGGACGGGTACGTCGTGCTCACCTTCGATCCCCAGGGACAGGGCCAGAGCGACACCTTCGGACAGGCGCCCGACGAACAGGAGGGCGTCCCGGCGCAAAGCGACGGGCGCCCGTTCTACGACGGCACCGAGGACGCGCTCAACTTCTTCCTGTCGACGCCCAAAAAGCCCTATGCGCCTGTGGCGAGTTGCGAAACCGGCACGAGCCACGCGGGCAAGCAGAACGAACGCGTGGCCCAGGGCCTCGACGCGGCGTACAACCCCTATTGGACGCTGCTCAAGCCCTCGCAGCTCGGCCTCGCCGGCCACTCCTACGGCGCCGCCGGGGTCTCCTACATCGCCCAGTGGGACCCGCGCGTGAAGGCGGCGGTGGCGTGGGACAACCTCGGTGGCCCAGGGCCCGAAGCGGGGTCGATCCCCAGCCAGGGTGGCGGCGCGACGCCATCGAGGACGATCGGCGAGAAGGGCTGCCCGTCTGACCCGGGCAACCGCACGATTGTGCCGATCACCAAGCCTGCGCTCGGCATGTCAGCCGACTACGGGCTACCTCCCCTGCCGAACACCTCGCTGCCGGAACCGCTGGCCAAGTCGACGGAGTCGCTCGCCTACAGCCAGGCGGGCGTCGACAGCGGGCAGATCATCATCCGTGGCGGCTCGCATCTGGACTTCAGCTTCATCCCCAACCAGGCGTTCGGCGCCTCGCTGCGCGGTCCCGACGAGATCGCTTGGTACACGTCGGCGTGGTTTGACAAGTACGTCAGGCACCAGGGCTCAGCCGACAAGCGCCTGCTCAGCCAGCGCTGGCGCGAAGACCCTGCAGAGGCGTCCGTCGATCCCAACCACGACGGCAACGCCTTCTCCTTCTACTACCGCTCGCGCCTGGACATTCACCTGCGCGGCGGCCAGGCCTGGGATTGCGAGGACCTGCGCGAAGCCTGCGCCGGGATGACCGCGACCAGGCGCGACTCCTACAAAGGCCAATACTCCTACCTGGGCATCGATACCGGCCCCGACGCCAGCATCGGGCCGGGCGCCGGGTTGCCGTCGCGCTAGGGGCGAGTCCCGGGGAGGCTCGGTTGGGGGTTTGGGCGCAGCGAAGTGCGGGTAATGCCGCTCTGCGTAAACCCGACGTACCTGGTCGGCAGTCCCGCATCTGAAACGGTGCTGCGCGGAGGGGTATGGAAGGCAGACTGGCGCGACAGGGCGAAACCGTCCTGTAGGGCGGGGAACTGAGCGTCGGCTAACTGTTCAAGAGGGGAAGAAAAGGAGCATCCAGATGCGACGTATCAGGATTGCGGGGCTCTGTCTGGTGGCGGCGTTCGCCATGAGCGTGATGGCCTCCTCGACGGCCTCGGCGGTCGCGCCCGAAATTGGGCAGTGCCTGAAAGGCGCCGAACACAGTCTGAGCAACTACAGCAGCGCGAAATGCATCACGCTCGCGAGCGAAGCCGCTGGAACCGAAGCCGAAAAACTGAAAAAAGGCGTCTGGAAATGGACGCCAGGCTTCGTCAAAGGCAAAACGGCGTTCACGAGTAGCGGCGGCGTAGCCACGCTGTCCACCAAAGGCGGCAAGACGGTGACGTGCACGTCTGAGACGAGCACTGGTAACTACCTCGAAGACGGCACGAACAAAAAAGAGGAAACGGTCGTCAACTTCGCCGGCTGTAAATCAAACGGCCTGCCTTGCACCACAGAAGGCAAAGCGTCGGGCGAACTCACGACCAATCCGTTGATCGGAGAAGTCGGCTTTGAAGTGAAACTGAAAAAAA
>JAXDGQ010000032.1:0-3401 GCA_034664965.1 Solirubrobacteraceae bacterium
GGGTGCGGAACAGTTCGCCGCGCTCGAGCAAATGACGGTTCAAGAGCGCGTCCGGCACGCAACGGAGGGCGGCGAGGTGTACATCCCCGACATCGGCAAGCCCGACGAGGGTCCCGCGCTTCAGACCGATCAGGAGAGCTTGGACTTTGCGAACGAGTCAGCTTCTCAATCGTGGCGCAACCAGATCAGCGTGAGCTCGTTCGAGGCGATCCTGGAACACGCCCCGGCGAAGTCGATCGAGCTGATCGCGCCGCGTCCGCTGCTGATGATCCTCGCGAAGGCCGACACGATCAGCTCATCCGACTTGATCCGGGACGCCTTTGCCCGAGCCGGGGAGCCCAAGCGTTTGCTCGAAGTCGAGGGCGGCCACTATTCCGTCTATCCATGGAGCCGGGGGCAGAGCGCCGAGCCGGCCGGGCGAGCGGCCACGGACTGGTTCGTCGATCACTTCCTCGACAGTACGGCGAGCGAGAACAGGGGAACCGGTCCAGCTCCGCAGACTCGCCTTCCTCCGGGGTCCAGATTGGAGGCAGCGTGTCCTTCCTGATCAAAGATGAGGCGTACTCGTTTGAGACGCTGCGAGCGGCAGGCAGTGCACCCTACGGCGGCGCCGACCTCGGCGAGGTCATCGCCACCAGCCGCGCGATCCGAAGAGGCGACGACGAGTCGTGGCTGTGCGAGTGGCGGGCCACTGCACAGCGGGTCCACACGCTGGCTGACACCTGCCTGCAGGCCGGCCACCGGGTCAGCGCGCGAGAGGCGTACCTGCGCGCATCGAACTACTACCGGACTGCAGAGTTCTTCAGGCGCAAGAAGCCGGCCGGTGATGATGAGGTTCTGGCCCTTTCTCGCCTGTCGCGGGAGACGTTCGTGCGCGCGACCGAGCTGATGGAGCGTCCGGTCCGCCAGGTCAACATCGCCTACGAGGACACGGTGCTGCCCGGCTACCTGTTCCTTGTCGATGATTCCGGCACCCCGCGCCCGACAGTCATCTATACCAACGGCTACGACTCAACCGCCGAGGAGGCCTGGTTCGCCGTCGCAGCAGCAGCCATCGAACGCGGCTACAACGTGCTCGCCTACGACGGCCCCGGACAGGGGGCGGTGATCCGCGAGCAGGGCTTGGTGTTTCGAGCGGACTGGGAGGCAGTCATCAACCCCGTCCTGGACTACGCCAGCCAACTGCCAGAGGTTGACAGCAATGCCATCGCTCATTTCGGTTACAGCCTTGGCGCCTATCTGGTTGCGCGCGCAGCAGCATTTGACAGGCGGGCTGCCGCCCTCATCTTGGACGACGGCATCTACGACTTCCACCAACCCTACCGTAACGCTGTTCCAGCCCTCGTGATGAAGTTGGTGGGCGCCCGTCGAGATCGGATACCCAACTGGCTCATGGCGGGACTGGCCCGAGTGGACACGCAGGCCCGCTGGGGCCTTGACAACGGCCTGTGGACAATGGGCGGCGACAGCTACGCAGACTTCCTGCGCCGGACCGCTGCCTACTCGCTGGACGGCCTCGCCGACCGGATCACCGCGCCGAGCTTGATCATGGACGCCGAGGACGACCAATTCCTGCACGGCCAGCCATCCGCCCTGGCCGCTGCGATGACCGCACCGGTTACCATGGCCCGCTTCACCACCGCGGAAGGCGCCGGCGAGCACTGTCACGTTGGCTCACTGACACGCGCACACCAGGTCATGTTCGACTGGCTCGACGACACGCTCGTCGAAGCCGAGGGGGAGTTCCCAGGCCATGGCCTCGCGTCCGGGCGGGCCTCGTAGCGCCTGGCGGCGCCTGGATCGACGGCAGCACCGGTCGCACCCCTCGGCCTTCTAGAACTCCGCCCTGCAGGCACAGCAGGTCGGCCTCGCCTAACTCCGAGGTGTCACTCAGCTCGTGGCGGTCGCACGGCTTCTTGGCTGGCCGGCGCGTACCTTCGAGTAGCTCGCCACCGACCACGTCGCGGCGTTCCCGTGAAACCCCGCCGCATGCAGAGACTTTTGGCATGGAGCCAACCGGGATCGAACCGGTGACCTCCTGCTTGCAAAGCAGGCGCTCTCCCAGCTGAGCTATGGCCCCGAAGCACCTCGAGTGTAGGGAACCGCAACGCGACCGGAAGGGCCCGGCGACCGCCTGGGCGCTACTTGTCGAAGTCGAAGTCGCGGGGCGGGCGCTGCTCGAACCACAACCGGTCCTGCTCCGGCGTGTCGCGCAGAAAGTCAGGCGTCTCCTCCAGCACGTCCTCCGCGGGGTCCTCGGGCTCCGGCTCGGCCGCGTCCCCAGGCACCTCCCATTCCAGCGAGTCCTCCTCGGTCGCGGGTCGAGCCGGAACCGGTCGGGCGCTCGCGGTGGACTGATCGCCAGCGTCCGTCTCGGCCGGCAGGCCTCTGCGATCCTCGCCATCGTCGCGCTCCCCGAGCACGCTGCTCATGTCGAGCTCGGCGGTCTCGCCAGCGGCCGCGGCGTCCGCCTGTGCCGGGGCCGGGTCGGTAGCTGGATCGTCTGCCCCTGAGGTCCTGTTCTCGTCGACCTTGGTGGAATCTATCGCGGCTGCTCGCGGCGCTGGCGCCAATGGGTCGGAATCGTCGGTATCGGCGGTCGCGACCCGGCGGTTGGCCGCCACATCGAGCGCCTCCCGCTGCTCGCGGGCGACCTCGTCCGGATTGGCGCCTCGGCGGCGCTTGAGCTCCAGATGCTCGCGGATGGCGTCGTCGAGCAATCCCATGCGCACGCAAACGATACCTAGCCGGCGCGGTGGCGTTATCGGCGGGTCGGCTCGAGGGCTAAACTTCGCCTGGACTTGCGCGCCTGTAGCGCGCCTAGGGGCTATAGCTCAGTTGGGAGAGCGCCTGGATCGCACCCAGGAGGTCGCCGGTTCGAGCCCGGCTAGCTCCACTGAAAGCGGCCTGCAATCGACCGCGGGGATCGCCGCTCCGATCGCGAGCCGCCCGGCGGCCGGCGGCCTCAGCCGGCAACTGGGCCTCCATCGGGTCCGGACCTAGAAAGGAGGTGCCAGGTTGATTCCAGAGCACAGGATCGGCACGCAAGAGGAGTGGCAGGCGGAGCGCGACGACCTGCTGAAGGAGGAGAAGGAGCTCACCCGCCGCGGCGACGAGCTGGCGGGGAAGAGGCGGGCGCTGCCCTGGGTCCCGGTCGAGAGCGACTACCGGTTCGACACCGACGTTGGCACGAAGACCCTCGCCGAGCTCTTCGACGGCCGCTCCCAGCTGCTCGTCTACCACTTCATGTTCGGGCCGCCCTACAAGGCTGGCTGCCCGGTCTGCTCCTCGATCGCCGACACGATCGCTCCCCAGGTCGTCCACTTGAAGGCCAAGGACACGACCCTGCTCCTCGCCTCCCGGGCACCCATCGAGAAGCTCCTCGCCTACAAGGAGCGGAT
>JAXDGQ010000033.1:0-19384 GCA_034664965.1 Solirubrobacteraceae bacterium
ACGGCGACGGTTACGACGGTCGCCGCCAGCAGCTGCTCCCACTGGCCGCGGCGGCTGGCGATGATCCAGGCGGCGAGGGGCAGGAACAGGGCGATCAGCTCGGGGATCGCGTGCGGCAGCAGGCCCAGCAGGAGCAGGCCGGGCGTGACGCGCAGGAAGGAGGCGAGGCCACCGAGCGAGTGCCCGAGCAGGTAGGCCTGCGCGCTCAGCGAGAACGCGGTCGCGGCGACGACGAAGGCGATCGCGAAGCGCCCACCGTGCTCGTGCACCCAGCGCGAGAGCCCGGTGCGGCCCTCGACCTGCATCGGCAGCGAGCTGCCGGCGATGAAGCCGGCAACGCAGGCCATCGCGTGCAGCGCGAGTACGAGCATGTTGCGCCCGACCACCTGCGCGACATCGCCCAGACCGCCCACGGCGAACGGCGGCTCGAGCTTGATGACCTGCTGAAAGCCGTGGTCCACAGAGGCGATCAGCCAGACCGCCGCGAGCAGCCCGCCGGCGGCGAGCGCCGAGCCGGCGACCCAGCGCCCGAGCACGGCGATCGGCGTGGTCTGCCACATGCGCAGCGTCTCGCGCGTGTGGCGCACGCCGTGCGCGAACGCGTATGCCGAGGCATCCATCTGCCTGTGCATCGGCCGCCGCGCGCGAGAGCTGAAGCGCCATGACAGCTCGGCGCCGGACTGGCGAGGGACGCGCCGGCTACCGGAAGCGCAGCCGCGGCACCAGCCACATCGCCTCGGCGGCGATCCGCCAGGACATCTTGCTGGTCCCGTGCTGGCGGTCGCGAAAGACGATCGGCACCTCGACGACGTTGAAGCCGGCGCGCACCGCGCGGTAGGTGAGCTCGACCTGGAAGGCGTAGCCGCGCGAGCGCACGCCGTCGAAGTGGATGGCTTCGAGCACCTCGCGGCGAAAGCACTTGAAGCCGCCGGTGAGGTCGCGCAGCTGCAGCCCGAGCACCCAGCGCGCGTACGTCGAGCCGCCCTCGCTGACGAAGCGCCGCAAGAGGCCCCAGTCGCTGACCCCGCCGCCGGGGACGTAGCGCGAGCCGAGCGCGAGGTCGGCGCTCTGAGGCGAGTTGCGATCGACGGCCGCGAGCAGCCGCGCGAGGTCGGCGGGGTCATGGGAGAAGTCGCAGTCCATCTCCATCACATAGCCGGCGCCGTGGTCGAGGGCGTGGCGAAACCCGGCCAGGTAGGCCGGGCCGATGCCGTTCTTCTCGGCGCGGTGCAGCACGTGCATCCAGTTGTGCTCGGCGGCAAGGCGGTCGGCGATCTGCCCGGTCCCGTCGGGCGACCCGTCGTCGACGACGAGCACTGCGAAGCCGCCGTCGGCAGGCGAGCCGGTCGCGCTCGCCAGCACGGCGCTGGCGGCGGCGACGATCGCCTCCAAGTTCTCGGCCTCGTTGTAGGTCGGCAGTATCAGCCACGGCTCGCCGGACATGAGGCGGCGTAGCCTAGAGCGTCGCGGAGGGTGCGCGCCGAGCCGGGCGGCGTGCGGCGCGCGGGCGTCGCTGCGCCTAGGCTGGGAGACGTGCCCGCCGCCGAGCTGTCCAACGCCGTGATCGCCGACGCCCTGGAAGAGCTCGGCGACCTGTACGAGCTCGACGGCGCGATCATCCACCGCGTGCTGGCCTACCGCACGGCCGCCAGGAGCGTGCGCGACGCCTCGGTGTCGGTCGCCGCGCTGGCGGGCGAGGGGCGGGCCAGCGAGCTGGCGGGGATCGGCAAGACGCTGGAAGAGAAGATCCTCGCGCTGCGCGAGACCGGCGCGATCCCGGCGGCGGAGCGCCTGCGCGCCCAGTTCCCGGCCGGTCTGGTCGCGGTGACGCGCCTTCCCGGCATCGGCGCAAAGCGCGCGCGCCTGCTGCACTCCGAGCTGGGGGTGGACTCGCTGGAGAAGCTGCGCGAGGCGGCGCTGGCGCAGCGCATCCGCACGGTGCGAGGGCTCGGTCCCAAGCTCGAGGAGCGGGTGCTGTCGGCGCTCGCCGAAGGCGCCGGCGAGCGTGCGGCCCCGCGCGTGCTGCTGCCCAAGGCGATCGAGCTCGGCGAGGGCCTCGCCGGCTCCCTGGCCGAGCTGGGCGGGGCGGAAACGCAGGTGCTCCTGGCCGGCTCGGCGCGCCGCCTGGCCGACAGCGTCAAGGACATCGACCTGGTTGCCGTGACGACACGACCTACGACGCTCGCCAAGAGCCTGGTCAAGCTCGAGCAGATCGAGAGCGTGAGCTCGGCCGGCAAGGCGGGCGCGCGGGGGCGCACGCACTCGGGCGTCGCGGTCGACCTGCGCATCGCCAAGCCGTCGCAGCTGGGCAACCTGCTGCAGCACTTCACGGGCTCCGGCCGCCACAACGCGGCGCTGCGCGAAGCGGCGGTCCGGCG
The DNA here is from genome assembly GCA_034664965.1 of Solirubrobacteraceae bacterium. Lineage (GTDB taxonomy): Bacteria > Actinomycetota > Thermoleophilia > Solirubrobacterales > Solirubrobacteraceae > Palsa-744. Next base: position 2,379 of record JAXDGQ010000033.1, read on the forward strand.
AGGCCTGCACGTCTCGGAGTACGGCGTGCTCGACGACGCCATCGGCCGCACGCGCACGTGCATGAGCGAGGCCGAGCTGTACGGGCTGCTGGGCCTCGCCTACATCGCGCCGGAGCTGCGCGAGAACCGCGGCGAGCTCGAGGCGGCGCGCCTGGACGGCGGCTCGGGCCTGCCCGAGCTGGTGCAGCTGGACGACATCCGCGGCGACCTGCACAGCCACACGACGGCCTCGGACGGGCGCAACACGATCGCGGAGATGGGTAGGGCCGCGCGCGAGCGCGGCTATGAGTATCTGGCGATCACCGACCACTCGGCGACGCACGGCTTCGGCAACGACGTCTCGCCCGAGCAGCTGCGCCGCCAGATCGAGCTCGTGCACGAGGCGAACGCGCAGATCGAGGGGATCGAGCTGCTGGCGGGCAGCGAGGTCAACATCCTGCCCGACGGCTCGCTGGACTACGAGGACGACCTGCTCGCCCAGCTCGATTGGGTGATCGCCAGCGCGCACACGTCCTTCGGCATGCCCGAGCAGGCGATGACAGAGCGGATGGTCGCGGCGATGGAGCACCCGCGCGTCGACGCGATCGGCCATCCGACGGGACGGCTGATCGAGCGCCGCGCGCCGTACGCGGTCGACCTCGACGCCGTGTTCGCCGCCGCGGTGCGCACCCACACGATGCTGGAGATCAACGCCAACCCCGACCGCCGCGACCTGTCCGACGTCCACGCCCGCGCCGCCGCGCGCGCGGGCGTGACCCTGCTGATCGACTCCGACGCGCACCGCACGCGCACGCTGGCGAACATGCGCTGGGGCGTGGCCACGGCGCGGCGCGCGTGGCTGACGCGCGACGACGTGGCCAACACGCGCAGCTGGCCCGAGCTGCAGCGGCTGCGCAAGCAGATGCGAACCTAGATCTGCCGAGACATTCGGTGGCACGCGCCCGACGAGCGGCGCCCCTGTCCTCCCTTTGCGGAGCTGCGGATACCGCGCCGGCGGCGGGCGGGGGCCGGTAGTAGTGTCCGGGGACCGAGACGAGCGAGGAGGAACGATGACTGCAGAGCAGAACACGGCGATCATGCGGCGCGCCTACGAGGCCTTCAACTCGGCCGACATCGACACGCTCACCGAGCTCTTCGACGAGAGCATGGTGTGGCACCTGCCGGGGCGCAGCCGCTTCGCCGACGACTATCAGGGTCGCGACGCGACCCTTGCCTACTTCGGCCAGCTGGGGCAGGAGACGGGGGGCACCTTCCGGGCCCAACTGCAGAACCTGCTTGCAGATGACGAGAACCATGTGGTCGGCATCCAGCGCAGCACCGGGGAGCGAAACGGCAAGCACCTGGATGTTGTCAACTGCATCGTCTTCGAGCTCGAGGACGGCAGGGTCACCGACGGTCGGGAGCACTTTCACGACCTCTACGCCTGGGACGAGTTCTGGTCCTAGCCCCGCCCAAGCAGGCGCGGGAGTAGCTGCTCGGCGACCAGCCGGTCGGCGGCCTCGCGCGTGAACGGCGCAAGCGCCTCGCGCGCGCGAGAGGAGTAGTCGGCCAGCGGGCTGTGCAGCGCCGCGCGAAGCCCGCCGGCGAGATCGTCGCCGACCAGTCGCGCATCCAGCGCAGCGGCGATCGGCAACGCGGCGTAGGGCCCGGGCGCGCGCGTCGTGACCAGCTGACAGCCGTCGGCGAGCGCCTCCAGCTGGGCGATCCCGTAGTCCTCGCGCCGCGGCGCGCACACGAACACCCGCGAGCGCCGCAGCAGCGCGCGGAAGTCGCCGGGGGCGAGCGAGCCCACGACACGCACGCCGGGCTCGCCGGCCAGCACCCCCGCGTCCTGCAGCTGGGCGGCCGACGCTCCGGCGACGACGAGCTCCGGCGCCGGGCCATCGGCGTCGGAGCGCTCGGCGAGCAGCCGCCGCCAGGCGCAGAGCACGCGATCCAGGCCCTTCTTGCTGGGGTTGGCCGCATAGGTCACGGCGGCGACATCGCGTTGGGCGTCCAAGGGCCCCGACGGCTCGACGGGGACCGGGAGCACGAGCGCGCGGCCGTCGCGCGCGGCAGCCTCTGGAGCCTCGCGCAGGCCGCCCTCGCTCCACGGCAGCAGCAGCGGCGCCTGGCGCAGGCGCCTGCGCTCGAGCGGTCGCTGCCACAGCCCGTGGCGACCGCGGCGGTTGCCGGCCGCCGTGGCATCGAAGCGGATCGCGCCCGGACGCGACCACAGCAGCGCGGCGGTCGTGCTCGAGTAGATCACGGCGCGCGCCGGTGCGCGGCGCTGCTGTTGGAGGATCTTCCTCGCCGCCTCGCGTGCGGCGCGCGCCCACAGCAGGTCGGTGAGCATCAGCGTCGGCAGGGGCTCGGGCGGATACGGCCGCGCGATCGCGACACGCGCGCCGGCGCGGCGCAGCGAGTCCTGCAGCTCGTCGTCGGCGCGGCGCAGCCCCTCGGTGGAGCCGAGCGAGACCAGCAGCACGTCGGCGGCGTGGGCCCGCGCCATCCTCAGGTGACGGCGCCGTTGACGCGTTCGGGGCGCAGCGCCTTGAAGCCGGGCGTGCGCTCGAGTGCGATCGGCTGCACGGGGGACGTGCGCTTCACGTAGAAGAACGCGCCGTCGCGCTCCTCGATCGCCGCCACCGCCGCGTCCTGGCGCCGCCAGGCGAGCGCCCAGATGATCGCGAAGCCGGCGGCGATGCCGGGGATCTGCGGCGCGAGGAAGGCCAGGCCGCCGGCGATCAGCGTGAACAGCAGCAGCGGCCACAGTCGGTTGACGAGAATCGCGCTCGGATGGTTCTCCGGCAGCGCCGTGCTGGCCTTCGCGTCCGCCAGCAGCCGCGCGATCGGCGGGCTGGTCTCGGCGCGCCTGCCGAGGCGCAGCCCGATCAGCGCGGCGAGCACCCACCAGCCGATGGCGATCGGCAGCAGGTGCTGTTCAGAGCTCGTGCCGGCGGCCAGGACGGTGACGAGCGCCAGCGCGGTGGCCGCGCCGGCGCTGAGCATCACGGTGGATCTGAGGAAGTCGACGAACCGCACACGCCTCCTACAGCAGCGCCTCGAGCAGTTCGCGCACGCCGGTCGTGCCGTCGACCGTCAGGTCCGCCTCGCGCGCCAGCTCGGGGGGTGCTTCATCGGAGTCGACGGCCACGCAGAGCACCGACTGCAGCGTTCCCAACTGCGCCAGCTCGCGCAGGCCGCGAAAGGCGTCGAGGTCGGTCGTGTCGTCGCCGACGTACAGCGCGGCGGTCGCCGGGGAGCCGCGCAGCAGCATCGCGATGCCGAGGCCCTTGTCGAGCTTGACCGGCGGGCGCACCTCGAGCACCTTGCGTCCCCAGTGCACGACCAGGCCTTCGTCCTGCGCGAGCTTGGCGATTTCCCGCACGGCCACCTCGGCGGCCTCCTCATCCGGTGCGCCGCGCCAGTGAAAGGCGGCGATCGCATCCTTGTCCTCGCCGCGCACGCGCAGCCGCTGGTGGTCGGCCGTCAGCGCGCGTGCGGCGAACTCGCGTACGCGCGCCGCCCACGCGCCGAGCTCCGGATCGACCTCGGGGCGCGTCGAACGGGGGCGCAGCAGCTCGCCGCCGTGGTTGCCGACATACGCGAGCGTGCCGATCGCGACAATCTGGCGCGCGGTCGCGGCGCGGCGGCCGCTGACGCAGCCGACGACGGCATAGCGCTTGGCGATCTCGATCAGCAGCGTGCGCGTTGCCTCGGGCACGTGGGCGTCGGCGGCATGGCGGACGATCGGCGCGAGCGTGCCGTCGATGTCGAGCAGGATCGCCCCGCGATCGGGGTCGGAGCGGATCGGCTCGAGCGCCTCCACGAGCGTTGCAGCGGGCGACACGACGTCTAGTATGGCGCGCATGGTCGCCGACCAGTTGGCTCGCAAGCGTGCTTGCTGAAGGCCGGTCCAGGCGCCCGCTGAAGCTGATGGCGATCGGCACCGCGGCCGGTCTTTTCAGCGGTCTGTTCGGCGTCGGCGGCGGCAGCGTGATCGTTCCGCTGCTGGTCCTGTGGCTCGGCTACGACGAGCGCTCGGCGACCGCGACGTCGCTGGCGGCGATCGTCTTCATCGCCGCCTTCGCGGCCGGGACTCAGGGCCTGTACGGCAACGTGCACGTGCTCGACGCGCTGCTCGTCGGCCTGCCGGCGGTCGGCGGCGTACTGTTCGGCACGTGGGCGCAGCAGCGCGTGGACAACCGCTCGATCTCGCTGCTGTTCGCCGCGGTGCTCGTCGCCAGCGCCGTCGAGCTGGTGCTGCGGTGATCGGCGCGATCGCGATCGGCGTCGCCGGCGGCATCGTCGCAGGCATGCTCGGCGTCGGCGGCGGCGTGCTGTTCGTGCCCGGCCTGGTGATCTTCCTGAACCTCAGCCAGCACCAGGCCGAGGCGACCTCGCTGCTGGCGATAATTCCCGTGGCGATCGTCGGCACTTACAAGCAGGATCGCTACGGCAACGTGCGCCGCGGCGACGCTCTGGTACTCGGGCTGCTGTCGCTCGCGGGCGCCGCCGGCGGCGTCGTGCTGGCGAACGCGCTGTCCGGGAGGGTCCTGCGCGACGCCTTCGCCGTGTTGATGCTGATCGTCGCGGCACAGTTCGTGCGCAGGGCCCTCGCGCAGCCCGCCTAGCGGATCGTCTAGACTCAGACGAGCACATGGGACTCGACAATCCCCTGCACATCGCCTTTCTCGTAGTGATCCTGCTGCTGATCTTCGGCGCCAAGCGCCTGCCGGAGATCGGGCGCTCGCTGGGCAGCGGTATGCGCGAGTTCAAGCAGTCGGTCACGGGCGAGTCGAACTCGCAGCAGAACACCCTGCCGCCTGCGCAGCAACCTCCGGCGCCGCCGCCGGCCGCGGCCGCACCGGTCGCCCAGCCCGCAGCGCCGCCCGCCGCAGCTGCACCCGAGCCCGCGCCCGTGCCCGCGCCTCCGCCGGTCGAGCACACGCAGCAGCCCTCCTAGCCGGGCCCGCCGGTCGCCATTCGCGCGCTCAGCCCTTGTGGCAGGATCGGGCCCGAGCCATTCGCGCGCTCAGCCCTTGTGCAGGATCGGGCCCGAGCCGATCGCCTCGAAGGCCGACCCCGGGACGCGCTTGAGCTGGTCGAGATCAACGTCTGACCAGCGCGGGTCGGGCGCGCCGGTGATGTACCACGAGGAGCCGTTGTCGGCGACGATCAGGCCATAGCGCTGCAGCGCGCGCAGGATCACCAGAGCCTGCCCGTGGTAGGCGGCGAGGTCGAAGCTCGCCTTCAGGCGCAGGCGCAGGCCCATCGGCGGCAAGCTCGGGTCCGTGCTGCTGGACGCCAGGTGCGTCGCCGGGTGGATGTAGCCGCGCTGCGTGCGCGCGACGGTCACGCGCAGCGCGTGTTCGATGCGCCCGGCGTGCACCTCGGGGTAGCGCGCGAGCAGCGGGAGGATCGGCAGGCCGGCCGCGTCCGCCGAGGTCCACCCTTCCGGACGCAGCGCGTTGCTGCGCAGGTTGAAGACCGCACCCGAGCCGGCTTCCCACCCGGCGCCCATGCGCCTCGCCGCATACAGCTCGTACAGCTTGCACGCGTGCGTCTGCAGCACGAGTACGTGCCGGTCGCCTTCGGCGCCCGCGCCCTCGACCGGCGCACCGGGTGGCACGGGATACGGGCCCGGCTCGGATTGGGCGCCGTAGTCGCTGAACTTGATCGGCAGGCGCTGCTGATGAGCGCCTACGACGACGTAGGGGATTCCGTAGCCGGGGTTCGTGCCGAAGTCGGCGTGCAGGTGCAGCGCCGGGCCGATCGAGGCGATGTAGCCGGCCGAGCGCGGATCGACCGGCGCGCGCGAGACGTCGCGGTTGAGCGCGTTGCCGGCCGGCAGAACCGGGCAGCCGTACGCGTGAGGACCCGCCTTGACGTGCTTCGACGGCGCGGCGAGCGCCGGCCTCGCCCGGTCCGGCGCGGGCGCGATGACGGCGACCGCCGGCGCGGCGAGGCCGAGTGCGGCTGAGACGAGCGCGACCGCAGCCGAAAACGCCGCGCGACGCCGCGACCGGCTTCCCTGGCGAGCGCTCATCGGCCCAACATAGGCGCTCGCCGGGGGGATCGGCGCGGGCGTGGACGAGCGGACGATCATGATCGAGCGCCGACGACCCGGCGGGACCCCGTGGGCGCGGGCCGTGCCGACGATCCGATGTGAAGCAGCGGCGATCCGCTCGCCAGGCGCGGTCAGGGCGTCTGGTCGGAGGCCTCGAGCACGCTCGGGCGCGCCTCCTCGAGCAGGCCGGCGCCGCAGTGCCAGCAGAAGGAGGCGCCGCGACTGTGCACGGCACCGCACGAGCGGCACTGGCCGTGGACCCCGGCCTCGGCGGTGGCGAGCATGCGTTGGATCTCGGCCAGCTGCGCGTCGGCCTGCTGCAGCTCCGACGCCCGACGCGCGAGCACGTCGAGGCGGTAGTGGTCGCGAATGGCCATCTCATACGTCAGGCCGCCAAGGTCCCAAGTCAGCTCGGCGACGCGCTCGGCGAGCTCATAGCGCCGGCGGCGCAGCTCGGCCATCGAGCCGTTGAGCGCCGGCTGAGCATTGGCCAGGCCGCCGACCGGGACGACCACGGCCGTCGGCTGCTCGTCGCCGGCTCCGGGGGGCTGCGCCGACGAGGAGTTGCCGTTGAGCGAGTCCATCGTCTCCTCAGCCCGTTTCGATCGGCTGGGCCCCGAGCGCGTTGATTTCTTCCTGGTGCTGTTTGCCACTCGAGTTGGTCAGTTTTTTGATCTTCGCCGGAGCGACTTTGACGGGTTTCGGCGGCGGCGCTTTTTCGGCCTTCGTTTCTTTTGCTTCAACCTTGGCCGCTTCGGCTTCGGCCTTCGCATCGGATTTCGCCGGCGTCGCGCTCGTCGTGCTCGTCGGAGCCGTCGCCGCGGCGGCGGGCGCAGCCGCGAGGCCGGACAGGCCCTTGACTTCCACGACCTGCTTGGCCGGTGTCTTCTCGCCCTGGCTGACCCAGTGCCCGACGAGCAGGCCGGCGATCAGGAACAGCACCAGCACTGCCAGCAGGCCGAGCAGCCCCGAGTTTCGCCGCAGCCAACCGTTGGCGCCGCGGCCCTCGCCGACCGGGAGGTACCCGGCCGGGCCCAGCTCGATCGTCGGCGCACCGGCGCCCGGAGGCCCCGGCTGACCCTGCAGCACGTCCAGGAAGGCAAGGCGCACGGGCGAGGCCGGCTCGCCGCAGGACAGGCAATAGCGCTGGTCGGCGACGAGCGCCGCGCCGCAGCTGGCGCACGTCGCGCCGCCCTGCTCGGATGGAACCGGCACGAGGCTCATTTCAGCCCGCCGCCTGCAGCCGCGGCGCCCGGGAGCGCGGTCAGCTCGATCTTCGCGCCCGTCGCGTCGCCGACGAGCGGGATGTCGAAGGAGGCCGGAGCGCTCGCGCGGACGGGGACCGACGCGACCACCGCGCGGCCCGCCGCCACCACCTTTCCTCCGCGCACGGCGACCGCGAACACAGGCACCCTGCTCTGCACCTTGCCGGTGTGATTTGCCACCGCGCCGCTGACCGTCGTCGTGCCTGCCAGCTCGGCGACGTGCGTCGTCGCCGCCGACAGCGCGGCCGCTGCAGCGTCGGGCTGCGAGCGCTTGGCCGTGCCGACGCTCACCTTCGCGGTCGAGGCCGCCCCGCTGCTCAGCACCTCGTCGTCGACCCACCAGGTGCTGGAATGCGCGCGCAGCAGCGTGACGTGCGAAAGCAGCGCTTCGGCGCCCGTCGAGTTGGAGTAGACGACCTTCCCGCCGGCCCCGGTCACCTTGACCAGCAGCGGCACTTCGCGCTGTGTCCGCGCCGAGCTGGAGGTCAGCTTGACGGCGACCGCCTTGCGGCCAGCGCCACTCACCAGCGTCACATTCGAAACATGCACGTCGCGGTTGGCCGCGCCGAGCTTCAGCGTGCTGGTGACTTCCGCCGCGCCGGCTTGGCGGGCGATCTTCGCGCTTTCGGACTCGGTGCTCTCGCACGCCGACGCAGTCACAACAAGGGCTCCGCAGCCGACCACGACGAGCGCCCGCCTCACGACCCCGGGCCGCACGACGGCACCGGGCGGTCGCGCGCGATCATCCGAAGGCACCCCGGACGTAGTCACGGGTGCGGGTCGCGCGCGGCTGGTCGAAGACGTCAGTTGTCGTCCCGTACTCGATGAGGTCGCCGAGATACATGAACGCGACCTTGTCGGCTACGCGATGGGCCTGCGCGAGGTTGTGCGTCACGACGACGACCGCCAGATCGCGGCGCAGCTCGCCGATCAGCTTCTCGATCGTCGCGGTCGAGATCGGGTCCTGCGCACTGCACGGCTCATCCATCAGCAGCACCTCCGGGCGCGGCGCGATTGCGCGGGCGATGCAGAGCCGCTGCTGCTGCCCGCCCGACAGGCGCAGCGCCGGGCTGTCGAGGTCGTCGCGGACCTCGTCGTACAGGCCGGCGCGCTCGAGCGCGTCGAGCACCAGCGGTTCGAGCTCGCGCCGGCGCGGGCGCTTGCGCGACTGTTCGCTCAGCGCGAAGGCGACGTTGTCGAAGATCGACATCGGAAACGGGTTGGGCTGCTGGAAGACCATCGCCACGCGCGCGCGCAGCGTCGTGTCGGCCATCTCGTGGATGTCATCGCCGTCGAGCAGAACGCTGCCGGCGCGCGAGGCGCTCGGCGTGAGCTCGGTGAGACGGTTGAGCGTGCGCAGCAGCGTCGTCTTGCCGCAGCCAGACGGTCCGATCAGCGCCAGCACCTCGCCCTGGTGGATCGACAGCGAGACCGACTTGACGGCTCTCTTGGCGCCGTAGTCGATGCTCACATCCTCCAGGCGCAGCCGCTCGGGCCCCGTCGAGGAGGCGGCCCGCAGGGCCTCACGCTGCTGCGGCGGAAGCACCGGCTCGGGGGCGCGATCGACGACGATCGTGCGCACCGGCGGCACCGCCGCGGGCGATCCAGCGTGCGTCTCGCGCGGCGGCTCGGCCGCGACCCGCTCCGAGGGTGCGGGCGCCGGCGCGATCCGCGGCTTGTCAGGGCGTGGCTCGTCGCTCTGTCTCATCGTCTTTTGCGCGGGGTCGAGCAGCATCTCGTCCGGGCTCATCGAGCACCTTCTCCACCGAAGTTGTCGAACACCTTATGCATAGAAGCGATGAGGTTAGCTGTGTTCACGCCGCTTGTAAAGCGCAAGCCGTCGCACCGGGGCGGAGCGGCGGGCGCGGAGGGCATGGCCCGCCTCATACGACCGCCCCGGCGACGGTCATGCCGGTGGCGTCCGCGCTGGAGCGCCCGATGCGGTCGACGATCAGGTTCAGGACGAGCACGAACACCAGCAGCACGAACGCCGCGGCATAGGCCTTCTGCGGGGCCGCGCCTTCGCCGGCGGGCGAGTTGCCGTAGACGTAGCTGGTCAGCGTCGAGCCGGTGCCGCGCAGCAGGTTGATGCCCGGGACCGAGCCCTGTGGGTCCAGGCGCAGCGTTTCGCCGAGCAGCAGCACGATGATCGCCGTATCGCCGATGATCCGGCTGATGCCGAGCGTGACGCCGGTGGCGATGTTCGAGCGCACGCTCGGCAGCAGCACGCGGCGGATCGTCGCGATGCGTGTCTTGCCCAGCGCGAACGCCGCCTCGCGCATGTGCGACGGCACCGCCTGCAGGCCGTCGCGCGTCGCAGTGAACAGCGGCGGCAGCGCAATCAGCGACATCATCGCGCCGGCGGCGATGAACGATTTGCCGAACACCCCGCCGCCGGACGCCTTGAAGGAGAACGGCGCGAACAGACCGAGCTGGAAGATCGACAGTCCGAACAGCGCGATCACGATGTCCGGCGTCCCGGCAACCATCTCGATGCTCGACTCGACCACGCGCGCCAGCCACGTCGGGCGCCCGTACTCGGCGATCCAGATCGCCCCGCCGACGGCCAGGGGGACTGCGAGCACGACGCCGATCACCGTCAGCAGCGCGGTTCCGATCAGCGGGTCCAAGAAGCCGCCGGTCTCGCTCTGGGTCGTGCTCAGCGCGGGGCGCTGCAGGAGCAGGCTCGGGCGCAGGTACTCGACCCCGCGATAGCCCATGTACACGACGATCGCCCCGGCGATCAGGCACAGGCCGAGGCCGGCGCCCCACGCGAACACGAGCGCGAGGCGGTCGCGCCAGCGCCATGTCATCGGCGAGGAGCGCCGGCCGCGTCCGGACTTCATCGGCGGCCCCGGCGACGGCGACGGGGCCCACTGCTGCAGGCCGGTGCTCATCCGCGCACCTGGAACTTGCGCAGCGGCAGCTTGATCAGATAGCCGGCAATCGAGAGCACGAAGGCGGAGAACAGCAGCAGCAGCGCCCACGCGTAGAGCGCCGAGCCGAGCGCCGGCGCGGCGATCCCTTCGCGGTAGTCGACGATGCCCGAGGCGAGCGTGCGCAGCGGCTCGAAGAAGAACACCAGCCCGTCGATCGGCTTCGGCGCGAAGGAGCGCGAGCCCGAGACCATCGAGATCATGATCGCCTCGCCCAGCGCGCGCGCCGTGGCGAGCACGGCCGCGGCGACGATCGCCGGGCGCGCGGCGCGCAGCGTGACGGCGAGCATCCCCCGCAGCGGGTTGACGCCGAGCGCGACCGCTCCCTCGCGCCACGAGTTCGGCACCGACACGAGCGCCTCGCAGATCAGCGCGACCATGATCGGCGTGATCATCACCGTGAGGATCACCACCGTGACCGACAGGCCCGCGCCCGTCAGCAGGACCACGTTCTGCACCGACTCCTTCTCGGCGCTCGAGATCACGTGGTTGCCCACGAACGGCACCAGCACGAGGATCCCGATCAGCCCGTAGATCACCGACGGCACCGAGGCCAGCAGGCGGATCACCGGGATCGCCACGCGGCGCAGGCGCGCCGGCGCGAGCTCGACGATGAAGATCGAGGAGAAGATCGCGATCGCCAGCGCCAGCGCGACCGCCACGGCCGTCGTCAGCAGCGTGCCGTAGACGAGCGGCCACGCACGCAGGTGATACGCCGACGGCGGCGGGTGCTGCGTCGTGTTCTGCATGTCCGCGAGCTGCCTGCCCAGATCGCCGCCCGAGCCCAGCCAGCTCAGCCCGTTGTGCTCGAAGATCGGCCACGCGTGGATGCCCACGAACACGACCATCGCCACCACCAGCGCGCACACCAGCAACGACACCGCGCCGAGCGTACGCTCGGCGCGGTGGTCGGGCCATGGCCGTGAGAGGCGCTCGAGCACCCGCTGCTCAGATCAGCTGATCGGCAGCCACTGCGTCGAGATGATCTTCCTCGCTGCGGCCGATTTCTCGATCCAGCCGATGAACGCCGAGGAGGCGCCTGTCGCCTTGCCTTTGGTGACCTCGTAGAAGCGCGCCGTGCCCGAGTACGAACCGCCCTGCACGGTGGACTTGTTGCAGGCCACGCCGTTGAGGCCGACGGGGTTGACGGTGCCTTTGTCCGACTGGTAGTTGGACACGAAGCCGATCGAGTTCGGATCGCTTTCCACCTTCTGGCGCATCAGGCCCTCAGACGCTTCTTCGGCAGCGATCGTCGAGACTTTTTTACCTTCCAGCAACAGCGTCTGGAAGTTCGTCAGCACTCCGGCCACCGACGTGCGGCTGATCAGGTCGATCGTCCCGCTCGCCGTCGCGCCCGGGATGGCGCTCCACGCGCGCGTTTTGCCGGTGAACAGCGCGATCACCTGCGACTGCGTGAGGTTCGGCACCGGGTTTGACTTGTTCGTGATCACGCAGATGCCGTACTTGGCGATCGGGTAGAAGACGAGTCCGGCGGGGTCCGCCGCGAGCGGGTCGCGCGACACGTCGCCGATCGACACGCGCCCTGCGGCAACGTCGTTGACGCCGATCTGCGCCCCGCCTTGGGTGATTTTGAACTTCACTTTTTTCGGGTGGACCTTGATGTACTTCTGCGCGAGCAGCGAGACCAGCGGGTATGAGGCCGTGGCGCCGCTGATCGTGATGGTCGTGATCGCGGAGGCGGCCGCGGGCGCCGCGACCCCCAGCACACCAGCCACCGCGACGGCCAGAGATAGACGGCGGATTCGACTCATTGAAGAAAGGCTCCGTTCCTGAAGATTGACGAACAGTTGACAGCGTGAGGCGGCGAACATATCATAATCCCTATTGTTTCGATCCGGATAAGCTACTTTGTCCGCAACTCGATGGGATGGAGCGGATAACCCGCTCGAGCTCTCCAAAGTTGCGGCGCCTTCACAACTCATGGACAACCCCCCGCAAAGCCCCAAACCATCCGCCGAGGCCCCGCCCGGCGCGGGCGCTCGGCGACGGGCGGGGAGGCCGCGTCTGCCCTCAGCGCGCGCCAGTGCTGCGCTGGCCACCGTCATGCTCGGCATCGGCATCGCCGTCGGCGCGGCGATCGGACCGGCGCCCGAAGCGTCGCTTGCGGGCAGCGCGGGGATCGTGCAGAAGCTCCCCGCGCTGATCGCCGCCGTGACCGCGCACGGCAGCGCGCAGACGCCGGCGCCCGCGGCCACGACGCCTGCGCCGCCGCCGTCGATCGCGCCCCGGGCGACCCCCTCCGCGAGCCCTGCGCCCACGGCCGCCGCGCCCGCGCCGACGACCACGCCCAGCGCCCCGAGCGAATCAGAACCGTCCCCGTCGAAAACGACGAAACCGGCGGGCGCCTCCAACGTCCCGCCGATCACCAGCGTCTGGCTGATCCAGCTGTCCGGGGTGTCCTTCGGCGAAGCCCTCGCCAACCCCGCTGCGACCCCGTACATCTCCGGCCAGCTGCTGGCAAAGGGCACGTACCTCCCCTCGTGGTCGGCGCTCAGCGCCACCGGATTCGCCAACGACGCGGCGCTGGTCGAACACCGCGCCGCGCTCGGCACGACGCCGCCGCTGCTGCATTCGATCGTTCAACCGCCGTGCCCCGAAGGCGCCCCAGGCGCGGCTTGCGCCGCGGGGACGCCCGGCAGCCTGACCGCCGCCGACCAATTTCTCCAGGCCACGCTCGCGACGATCACCGCGACGACGACCTACTCCGAACACGGACTCGTCGTCGTCACCTTCGCGACGGTCACCGACCCGACGGCCGCCGAACTGCCCGCCGGAGCCTCGACGGCGACGCTGGCCACCCAGCCACCCGCCGGCGCCGTCCTGCTCTCGCCGTTCGCCAAAGCCGGCGCGCGACCGACGGCGACGTTCAACCCGACTTCACCGAAGCAGAGCCTCGAAAAGCTTCTGCACTGACGCACCGATCCACGTCCCATCAACAACGAACGGAGACCACCGTTGCACGCATCACATCTCGCCCACCGAACGGCCACATGGTGGCTGGCCGCGATAGTGGGCGTTGCCCTGCTGCTCGCGAGTCCGGCCCTCAGTCAGGCTGAAGAATCCAACCCGAACAACTACAACTGCCTAGGCAGCACGGCCGCCGGCCAGCCGGAAGCGGGGAGTGACGAACAGCAGGTTCAGTACACGTTCTACTGCAACGGCCCGATCACCGGCTACCAGGTGCAATCCCAGATTCCGGTCACGGGAGTGTCCAGCCCGCCGGAAGTCACCGATCTGAACAAAGTCGCCCTGCGTGACACGTTCTCCTGCTCCGGTGAAGTGCCGGGCTGGGCGGCCAACTGCGTGGGCGCGGCGAAGGCCGGGTACGAGATCATCACCGGCCAGTTCGCGATTGGCACGAAGCTGTGCACCGAGCCGCGCGTGGACCCGCTGCTCACCGTCACCTACGCATATCTCGAAAAAGGCGTGATCACCCAGGCGATCTCCGGTCCCTTTGACCTCGGCCGCCCGAAAGACTGCAAGCCCGACGCCTACTCGGGCTTCAGCCGCTTCAACCCCAAGCCGCTGGTCAAGAAGAAGCACGCGAAAAGAGCCAAGAAGCACTCCGGCAAGAAAAAAGCCACCACGAACAAAAAATAGCGCCGGCCGGCCAAGCATCGGCCTGAGGACAGAGGCGACGTCGCGCCGTACGGGCGTCGCCTCTAGGCTTTGATGCGTGCCACGTTCGGCGAGCGCTCTCAGCAGTCGTCCCAGCGTCGCGCGCGCCGTAGCGCCAGTCGCTCTGGCAACCCTCACCGCCCTCTCGATCGCCGCGTGCGGCTCCTCCGGTAGCGCCTCCAGCACATCGAAGACCGCCGGGTCGCCGGTCGCCGGCTCTGCCGCGGGCGACACGCAGGCCCGGTGCACCGCCGTCGCGGCCGCGACGCTCGGCGAGGTCGGCGAACGCGTCTACCGCCAGGCCGCGGCCGGGCGCACGGTGTCAGAGGCCGTCAGCCGCGTCAAGCGCTCCGCCGCGCTGGCGTCCGCGGTTTCCTCCGGCGACGCCGCTGTCACCCGGGCGGCACTCGCCGGCCTGCTGGCAAACCAGATCGCCCGCATCGACATCTACAAAGGCGGCCACGTGTTCGCCAGCGCCGGAACCGGTCCCGCGATCGCGCCCGTGCACGGAGCGCTCGCCGGCACGGACGCGAGCTTCTCGCTCTCGACGCAGGCCGCCAGCAGCTATTTGAACGTGGTAAAGCAGGTGACCGGCGCGGAGATCCTGCTGCTCTCCGGTCCCACCTCGCCCTCCCCCAACGCCCGCCGGCTCGCCGGAACGATCGGGGGACCGCAGCCCGCGCGGATTCCCGCGCGCGGAACGCTCGAATATAAAAAGAGGAAGTACGCGACCTTCTCGCTCGCAGGCTCGGTCTATCCCTCGGGATCGCTGCGCATCGTCATGCTGGTCGCGCACAGCGCCATGCGCTGCGGCGGCTCTGACGCGCGGACGCGCGTCGCGACGCTCGGGCACGTCGGCGAACTGATCTACGAGGAGGAGGCCGGCAGCCCCTACGTGCGAGCCACGCTGCGCCACATCGAAGCCGACCCCGGCTTCCAGCGCGCTGTCGCCACGCGCGACGTGGCCGCCACGCGCGCGGCGATCGTCGGCTTCTTCGCCGCGCACATCCACGTCGTGCGCGTGCGCGTGTCCGTCCCAGACCGCGGCGGCGCGCAGCGCTTCTTCTATGACCTCGGCGGCCCCTACGTGCTCGCCCCCGTCCATGGCACGCTGCGGCGCGCCGGCAAGGTCGTCGGGCGCTTCTCCTTCGCCATCCAGGACGACGCCGGCTACATGAAGCTCGCCCACCGCTTCACCGGCGCCGAGGTGCTGATGCGCACCGGCCAAAAGCAGGTGATGGGAACGCTCGACCCGGGGCCTGCAAGCGTGCCGGACCGCGGAGGAGTGTCCTACGGCGGGCACGACTACGACGCCTATTCCTTCACCGCCGAAGCGTTCCCTTCCGGGCCGCTGCGCATCTCGCTGCTGGTTTCGCCTGCGCGCGAAAGCGAAGGCTAGCTACAGCAGGCTGTTGGTCATGCGCTCGACCTCGGCGATCGAGGTCACGCCTTCGCGCACCTTGTCCAGGCCGTCGTCGCGCAGGCGGCGCATGCCTTCGCGCACCGCCACCGTGACCATCACGTCGACCGACGCGCGCTCGAGGATCAGCGCGCGGATGTGCTCGGAGACGCTCATCACCTCGTACACGCCGACGCGCCCGCGATAGCCCGAGCCGCCGCAGCGCGAGCAGCCGACGGCCGCGAACGGTTCGGCTCCCGTCAGGCCGTGTTCGGCGAGCACCGCCTCGGACACCTTCTGCGGCTTCTTGCAGTGCTTGCACAGCAGGCGCACCAGGCGCTGGGCGACGATGCAATCGACCGCCGAGGACACCAGGAACGGCTCGATGCCCATGTCGATCAGGCGTCCCAGCCCGCTCGGAGCGTCGCGCGTGTGCAGCGTCGTAAGCACGAGGTGGCCGGTCAGCGCCGCCTCGATCGCGATGTGCGCCGTCTCCGCGTCGCGGATCTCGCCGACCATGATCACGTCGGGGTCGGCGCGCAGCATCGAGCGCAGGCCGACGTCGAATGTCACGCCGGCCTTCGGCGCGATCTGCATCTGCTTGATCCCCGCGATCCGCTGCTCGACCGGGTCCTCGATCGTCAGGATGCTGCGCTCGCCGTCGTTGAGGTCGTTCAGCGCCGCGTACAGGGTCGTCGACTTTCCCGAGCCCGTCGGGCCGGTCACCAGGACCGCGCCGTTGGGCTTCTTGATCGCCGCGGCAAACTGCTCGTGCGCTTGCTCGGGCATGCCAAGCGAGTCCAGCCCGGCGATCACCGCGCCCTTGTCGAGCACGCGCAGCACCACGCCCTCCCCGTAGACCAGCGGCAGCGTCACCACGCGGATGTCCACGCGGCGGCCGTCGACCGTCAGCGCGAAGCGGCCGTCCTGCGGAACGCGCTTCTCAGAGATGTCCAGGTCGGCCATGATCTTGATGCGCGAGACCACGCCCATCGCCATCTTGCGCTTGACCGTCGCCGCCGGCGACAGCACGCCGTCGACGCGGAACAGCACCTGCGTGTCGCCCTCTTCGGGATTGACGTGGATGTCCGACGCGCCCTGCTGGATCGCCTGCGCGACGATCGAGTGCACGAGCTTGATGATCGGCGCATCGCTGTCGGCCTCCTCGACGCGCAGGTCCTGCTCTTCGGCCTCCGCATCGTCGTCGATGATGTCTTCGATCGAGTCGTCCATGCGCGCCAGGCGCGAGAGCAGCAGGTTGAGGTCCTCGACCGATGCCGCCACCGGCCTGACGCGGCGGCCGGTCATCATCGCCACGTCATCGATCGTCAGCACGTTCGTCGGGTCGGCCATCGCCAGCAGCAGCGTGCCGTCCTCGGTGAAGCCGATCGGCACCGCCTGGTAGCGCTTGGCCGCCGCCGCGTTCAGCAGCGCCACGGCGCCCATGTCCAGGTCGTAGATCGCCAGGTCGACGTAGTCCAGGCCGAAGCGCTCGGCCACGACGCGCGCGAGCTGATCGTGTCGCAACACGCCCTGCTCGACCAGCACCAGCCCCGTCGGGCGGCCCTGCATGCGCGCCTGCTCGACCGCTTCGTCGACCGTCTCGCGGTCGGCGAAGCCGAGGTCCACGACCACTTCGCCGATCATCCGCGTGGAGCGCCCCGTGCGATGGGGCGGATACAGGCCCGAGCCGTTGCCGGCCGGCTCGCTGCCGG
>JAXDGQ010000034.1:0-3911 GCA_034664965.1 Solirubrobacteraceae bacterium
CTGGGGTAGGTGTTCCGCCGACGCACCTCGTTTCTTTCTGGCCGCCCCAGCTGGCGCAGTCCCCCATGCGCAGAAATCCCCCTCTTGGAATTTCGAGAGTCCCGGGGCCATTCCATGCGTCTGCGCCCAGTTCTCCCGTCGTGCCGGTCAGGGCAAGTATGACTTCTTCATCGAGCGTAACCGTCGCACCGCCAGGCTTGACGTTGTTGATAACCGACTTCTGTCCCGGGTTAGCCAGCGTAAGATGGCCGCCTTGGAAAGTGATACCTTCGGCATTTTCGGCCGAGACGCCGCCAATTTCCGTCGGGGTTTCGGCGTTCGTGCTGAAGGTGACCGTGTTCGGATATTCCGGCGGAACACATCCGTAGGACGAAAACCCGCTGGGGACCCCTTCGGTCCAGTTGGCAGCGGTGCCCCAGGCATTACCCTCCGCGCCGGTGAAGGTGCTTGTGCATGTCGGCGCCACCGTCTTTGGTTCTCGAGGTTTCGGTTCGCGGGGTATTGGTTGGCGGTGCGGCGCAACGACCGGTGGCGGTGGGAAAATCAGGGCCGGTGTAAAGATCGGTTGCGGAGTCGTTGGCTGCGGGCTGAGCGCGCTCGGAGCTGGTTTCGGGCGCACGTGGACGCAGACCGTCCGTCGCACCTTTCTGGTGTGCCCGTGGATTCGCTTCTTGACGGTCACGACCTTCCTCGTGTAGTGCCGCCTGCAGTGTTCGCGCTTGGGATGCCGCAGGATGTAACGCGCCGGAGTCAAGGCCCCTGACGAGCTGGCCAAAGCGCCCATCACACAGACCACCAGGCCCGCGATCACTACCGCCGTCCGTCGCTGCTTCGGCTGCATCAGCCTCCGTCTCCCCAGATGTTGCAGGAACATAGTCCACCCTTCGCGCCGCCGAGTCAAGCTGGCCACGACGCCCGATCCCGAGAGCGGGGACCCGCGGCCTGCGATCGAGAGCCCGTCTCGATCCCCTACCCCCCGGCGGCGCGGCATAACTCTCTAGCCGAGCGGGCGACGAAGCGCTCGCTCGCCAGGTAGGTGAGCTGATCGAACGCGATCAATCGGGGACCGATGTCTTCGCAGACGGGAAGGGGGGTCGTCCACATGTTCTCCTCCAGCGGGCGGGTCGCGTCGAAGCAGCCGCCGCCCAACTGCACACGATCGAGCGTCGAGAACACCCATGAGGTGTGTACGAGGTTGCGGCCATATGGCTCGACCGTCACCGGCACTCCTCGCGATCGGGCCACCCTGACGACCTCGTCGGTGCCGGCTGCGCCTCGGTCGCCGACATGCTCCACCACAAATCGGTAGTAGCCGCCTCGTTCGGACATAGGCAGCGTCTGAACTGGCGTGAGCGAGCTCGCGCCATCAAGCTCCTTTCGAATCAGTGCCCAAAGCCGGGCACGCCGGGCGTTCTCGGCAGGCAGACGTTTGAGCTGGGATCGAGCGAGGTGGATTGCGAACAGATGGGGGCGGTACTTGACCCCGAGGTCCACATCATCAGGCTGAAAAGTGCTCGCTGCCTGCCCGGCGCCAAGCCGTCCGACGTGTCCGAGGAGAAGCATTCGGTCGAACAGAACGGGATCATCCGTTACTGCGACGCCTCCCTCTCCGCCCGCGACCGGCTTGGACGCATGCAGGCTGAAGCACCCCACGTCGCCCCATGAGCCCACCGGCTTAACCCCATAGCGTGCGCCATGAGCGTGGGAGCAGTCCTCGACGACCGCGAGTCCATGCGCTCGGGCGACCGTCAAGATCCTGTCTAGCTCGGCCGGGTTGCCCCAGGTGTGAACAACGCAGATCGCGCGCGTGCGCTCGGTGATCCTTCGCGACATGTCGTCGACGTCCATCGTGAGCGTTTGCGGGTCGATGTCGCAGAAGACGGGGATCGCACCGCATTGGAGCACGGGCGTCGCGGACGCGTGCCAGGTGTATGAAGGCACGATGACCTCGGTGCCTGGGCCCACGCCAACAGCGAAGTACGCGCTGTGCAGTGCCGCCGTGCCGCTGTTCATCGCGAGTGCGAAGGAGGACTCCGTCATCCTCGCGAACGCGCGCTCGAAGTCACCGACCAGGCCAGAGCCATCGCTGATGGACGTCCGGCCATGCGTGGCGAACCATCCGCTCAGCGTGGCGACGTCAAGGAGAAGACGGCTGTGCCGACGGGCGCGAGCCAAGACGGTGAAGCGTCTGTTCACGCCGAGGCACGCTCGCGGACAAGCGGTAGATCAACCTGTACGCGACCCGACGCCGAGCGGTAGAGGGCCTCGACAAGCTCGAGGCTCCGACACGCCTCCGAGGGCGATACAGGAGACGCGCCACCGCTCTCCACGGCGTCCAGAAATCGAGAGATATGCGGTGTGTGCCCAAGATGCCCCGGCCGCCGGGGGCTCCGCGTGACCCTCGAAGCGGCCAAGCGGGCAGTGTGCGGCGCGCGGAGCCGAGTCGCGGGGGGGAACCGGCGCTCTGCCCCTCTACGGATCGCCCAAGCCTGCCGGCGATCGTGGCAGCGGACATCGAGCTCCCACATACGCGCCCACCCCGGCCTATACCGCAGGCTCAGACACGCCTCTCGGCCGAGGATGTCGAACGCGTAGTCGTCCCGCGGGGCGCCCGTGCTGCATTCAATGCTCGCAGCAGCGCCACCTGACAGCCGTGCCCAACCGACGAAGGCGTCCTCTGTCTGGATGTCATGGATGAAGGTCCCCATAGTGCCCGAGACCGACGAAACGTCCCCGAGCATCCAAACCAACGCGTCGAGGAGATGGATGCCCTGAACGATTAGAGCGCCGCCCCCGTCCGTCTGCCGGTCGCCTCGGCCTTCCTGGTAGTAGGAGGCGTTGCGGTGGACATGAGCGGCGAGATGCGCAGAGAACACATCTCCGATCACCCGCTCGCCGAGAATCCACCGAGCGCGCCGGAGCGCGGGGTCATCTCGATGCTGAAACACGCACGAAACGCACAGCTCTGGGTGACCAGCGGACGCGTCAATCAACGCGCCAGCGTCGCCGAATCGGGTGGCGATCGGCTTCTCACACAACACGTGCTTCCCTGCCCGGATGGCGTCGAGGACGATCTCGGCATGTGTCGCGGCCGGGGTGCAGATGCTCACTGCATCGATGTCCGAACGCCCAAGCAGCTCGTGGTAGTCGGCAAAAGCGGCCTCGGCACCAGTCCTACGCCGTAAGGCCTGGGCTCGCGACACGTCGACGTCAGCGATGGCGGTGAGAGTCGCTCGTCGGCGGCAGCTGAGATACGCCGCGGCGTGCGCATTTGAGACCGAGCCAGCCCCGATGATGCCCACGCCTATGCCCAAAGCCGTTTCCCGTCTACTCGGATGCGGCTCCCCTTGCAAACGAGTGTACTCCATCTGCTCAGACGTCAACAAAGCTCTCCAGAGCTCTCGAGAAACCGGCTTCCTCGACAGCGGGAGGTATCGCCCGTGAAAAGGATGCGGGGCCGGCCCTCACGCGACGGAAGAAAACCAGGCGCGCGGAGTCTTCAACGGGGTACACACGCGCGCCAAAGGAGGAAGGTCATGAGAAAGCTGTTCGCCGCGCTGGTCGTCGTGGGAGCAACGATGGGTCTCCAAGTGCCAGCCACCTACGCCGGGAACCCGAACGGCACAGGTCCGCCCAGCCAGTCGTGTCAGGAAATCGAGGCGGCCGGCGGCAAGACGCCCGGACACGCCGCAAACTCGCCGGGATCACCGTTCAACGAGCCAGGAATCAACAGCGAAAGCGGCGGAGTCGGTGGCCAGCACTACAGCGAGAAGTCGCAGTACGACGTGGCTTGCTACCACGTCTCGCAGCGCTGACTCGGCTGTCCGCTCGCGGCGCGCTTGCAGCCCCCCAAGGGCGCCGCGAGCCAGTTTCGATGGCCGGGGTCCGACGTTTCGCTTCCCACCGCGTGT
>JAXDGQ010000035.1:0-5591 GCA_034664965.1 Solirubrobacteraceae bacterium
CCGCTGCGCTCCTGCACCGCCGGCGGGCAGCCGCTCGACCGGGATGCCCCAAGCGGCGGGCAAAGCCGCGGATCGCGCCCAGCGGCCACAATAGGTGCGGATGCCCTCTCAGCTGCAGGACGCGCCGAAGGTGGCCCGCGAGGATCTCGACGGTCCCGCGGAGCTGAGCGCGCACACCGTCCGCTCGCGACTGCTGTTCGTGCTCGCGCTGGTGCTCGTCGTGGTGGCTGCGGTGCTGCTGCTGCCCGGGCTGGGCGAACTGCGCACCCGCCTGGCGCACGCCAGCGCCGGGTGGCTGCTCGTGGGGGTGGGGCTGAAGGTGCTCTCAGGCCTCGGCTACGTCGCGGTGTTTCGCATGGTCTTCTGCCGGCGCATGTCCTGGCGGGTGAGCTATCAGGTGGGCATGTCCGAGCTCGGCGCCAACGCGCTCTTCCCGACGGGTGGCGCCGGCGGCCTGGCGCTCGGCGCGTGGGCGCTCAAACGCGGCGGCATGCCCGGCGAGGAGATCGCACGACGCACCGTCGCCTTCTTCCTGCTCACCAGCGTGCCCAACGTGCTCGGCGTGATCATCATCGGCCTCGGGCTCGCCACCGGCGTGTTCGGCAGCCAGGACAACCTCCTGCTCACCGCGCTCCCGGCGGCCGTCGCGGCGGGCGCGATCGCCCTGGCGCTGTTCGCCGGGCGCATCGCGCGGCGCTGGGGCGGCGCCCTGGAGCGGCGCGGCGAGCACACGCTGTCACGGCGCAAGGCGCTGCTGATGAAGGGGCTGACCGCGCTCGGCGAGGGCGTGCAGGAGGCGGTAGCGCTGCTGCGCGAGGGCAACCTGGTGCTGATCCTCGGCCTGATCGCCTACCTGGCCTTCGACGTGATGATCCTGTGGGCGACCTTCCATGCGCTCGGGCCGGCACCGCCGCTGGCGATCATGTGGATGGCCTACCTGATCGGCGAGCTCGGCGGTCTGATTCCCGTCCCCGGCGGCATCGGCGGAGTGGACGCCGGGTTGGTGGGCACGCTCGCCCTGTACAACGTGTCGCTCGCGTCAGCCGCCGGGGCCGTGCTCGCGTATCGCGCGATCGCGCTGTGGGTGCCAGCCGTGCTCGGCGGCCTGGCGTTCCTCGCGCTGCGGCGCACGCTGCGCGACGAGGCACAGGAGATCGCGCTCTGCGCGCCGCAGGGCGAGATGGAGGTCATCGGCCTGGGGCGCGTCGTGGTCGGCGGCAAGTCCTGAGCGGCACGAGATCTCGCCCAGGGCGGGGACGGGGATGACAAACGCAGCGTGAAATGATGATGTCCGGGTCGGCTCGCCGGCCCGGGCGGGGGGCCAAGCATCGAGCAAAGGACCGGACATGGCGACGATCTCCAAGTACGAGGGCGAACAGATCGAGAAGGCGAACGAGACGGGCCTCGAGCCGGTCGTCTTCATACACGGCCTGTGGCTGCTTCCCAGCAGCTGGGACCGCTGGGCGAGCTTCTTCGAGGCGGCCGGCTACTCCGCGCTGACACCCGGCTGGCCGGACGACCCCGAGACGGTCGAGCAGGCCAACGCGAAACCAGAGGTGTTCGCCCACAAGACCGTCGGCCAGGTCGCCGACCACTTTGCGGAGGTGATCGGCAGGCTGAAGAAGAAGCCGGCCGTCATCGGCCATTCCTTCGGCGGACTGCTCACGCAGATCGTCGCGGGGCGCGGCCTGTGCGCGGTGTCGGTGGCGATCGACCCGGCGCCGTTCAGGGGGGTTCTGCCACTGCCGGTCTCGGCGCTGAAGTCCGCCCGGCCGGTGCTCGGCAACCCGGCCAACCGCAATCGGGCGGTGCCCCTCACCTACGAGCAGTTCCGCTACGGCTTCGCCAACGCCGTCGAGGAGGAAGAGGCCAAGGAGCTCTACTCGACGTTCGCCGTTCCCGCCTCGGGCGTCCCGATCTTCCAGGCCGCCACGGCCAACCTCAATCCTTGGACGGAGGCGAAGGTCAACAGCAAGAACCCGGACCGCGGCCCTCTGCTGATCATCAACGGCGAGAAGGACCACACCGTGCCGCTGGCGATAGCGAAGGCCTCGTTCAAGAAGCAGAAGCGCAACCCGGGCGTGACGGAGTTCGCCGAGATCCCCAACCGCGGGCACGCGCTGACGATCGACAGCGGCTGGCGCGAGGTCGCCGACAGGGCGCTGCAGTTCGTCAAGCGCTTCGCATGAGACACCGAGGAAGGCGCGTGCCGTCGTGACCGCGGCGCCGGCTCCCGAGCCCCGGATCGAGCTGGTCGTGGCGGACGTCGACGGGACGCTGGTCACTTCCGAGAAGGAGCTCACCGAGCGCGCGATCGCGGCCGTTCGCGCGCTCGAGGACGCCGGCATCAAGTTCGCCGTCACGAGCGGTCGGCCGCCGCGCGGGATGCAGATGCTGGTAGAGCCATTGCGGCTGACGCTGCCGCTGGCGGCCTTCAACGGCGGCCTGTTCGTGCGGCCGGACATGTCGGTGATCGAGGAGCGCTCGATCGATCCCGCGCTGGTCAGCTCGATCGTCGCGCTGATCGGCGAGCATGGGCTCGACGTATGGCTCTATCGCGGCGCAGACTGGCTGCTGCGCGACCCTCACGCCGCGCACGTCGCCAAAGAGGCCGACACCGTCCGCTTCGCGCCGACCGTCGTGGAGAGCTTCGACGGGATCACCGAAGGCATCGCCAAGATCGTCGGCATCGGCGACGACCTCGACGCCGTCGCCAAGGCCGAGGGCGACGCGCGCTCGCAGTTCGGCGATCACGTCTCGGCGGCGCGCTCGCAGCCCTACTACCTCGACGTAACGCATCCAAAGGCCAACAAGGGGGAGGTCGTGCGCTACCTCTCGCACGAGCTCGACGTCCCGACGAGCAGGATCGCGACGCTCGGCGACATGCCAAACGACGTGCTCATGTTCGCCCACTCGGGGCTGAGCATCGCGATGGGCAATGCCAGCCCGGAGGTTCAGCGCGCCGCTCGCAAGGTGGCCGCCTCCAACGACGACGAGGGCTTCGCCAAGGCGATCGAGCAGTTCGTGCTCGGCAAAGACGCACGCGCGGGGTGAGGATGCGGCGAGCCCTCCAGCGAGGCGATCTCGGGCGAGCGCCACCGGGCGGGCTGGCGGGCGACGTTCGAGGACCTGGCCCGGCCGCAGTCCGATTCCGATTGACTACTCATGCATTCTCGTAAAACGACGACAACAGGAGACGCTGAAGATGGGCAATTATCTTTTTGCATATCGGGGAGGGACGATGGCGGACACCGACGAGGAGCGCC
This sequence comes from Solirubrobacteraceae bacterium, assembly GCA_034664965.1. Lineage (GTDB taxonomy): Bacteria > Actinomycetota > Thermoleophilia > Solirubrobacterales > Solirubrobacteraceae > Palsa-744. The sequence continues at coordinate 3,267 of JAXDGQ010000035.1, forward strand.
AAGCCGCGATGCAGGCATGGGGCGCGTGGTTCGGCAAGCTCGGCCCGGCGATCGTCGACCCGGGCAACCCGTTTGCGGGGTCTACCTCGGTCACCGGCAACGGCGCGGGCGGCGCGCCAGCTTCGCAACTGACGGGCTACACGGTGGTCAAGGCCGACAGTCTCGACGCCGCGAGCGCGCTGGCCGATGGCTGCCCCGTGTTCAACGGCGGCGGCAGCGTTGACGTGTACGAGACGATCGAGGTTTCGCTGTAGCGCGGGCGCGCGGCGCCGGAATCGAAATGGCCTACGACGAGGACCTCGCCAACCGCGTCCGCGAGCTGCTCGCCGGTGAGCCGGCTATGAGCGAGATGCGCATGTTCGGTGGGCTCGCGTTCCTGCTGCACGGGAACATGGCCGTCGCCGTCTCCTCGAAGGGAGGCCTGATGCTGCGGTGCGATCCCGACGACATGGACGCGGCGCTGGCCCGCCCGCACACCGGTCCGATGGTGATGCGCGGCCGTCCTGCCAAGGGATGGCTGCGCGTCGAAGCCGACGGCGTCCGCACCAAGCGCCAGCTCGAGCCGTGGGTGCGGCGGGGAATTGCGTTCGCGCACGGCCTCCCGCCCAAGGGCTGACCGCAGCCGTCCCGCTCGGTTCATGAGCAGGACAGTTGCAGCGCGACGAGCGCCGTGATCGAGGCGAAGCAGAACACGTGCTCACGGCACACCGACCTCGCCAGCGCGCTCTGGCGCGCGACCGTGTCCTCGCGGGTGCCGAGGCGCACGGCGCTCGGCACGGTGCGGGCGGCGACGAGCGCGATCGGCGCGGCTGCGAGCGCGAGCGAGGTCCACGCCACCGCGCTCGGCACGTCGCCGTTGGCGATCTCGGCGACGAGCGCGGCGATCGTCGCCAGCATCACGGTGGCGATCAGCCGGTTCATCGGCCGCGCCGCGGTCGTCACGCGGGCGTAGTAGGCGGCGATCGAGGACAGCGACGACTCGGGCAGCTCGCGGGCGCGGTGGCCGAGCACCTGGACGTCGAACATCAGGTCGAACCACAGCACGGCGAGCATGAATCCGCCGCCGGCGGTTACGAAGGCGATCACCGGCCTAGCCTCGCACGCGCTCGCCCTTGGGATCGACCAGCGGCTCGCGCGCCACCTCGCCGGCGACCCACCGCCCGAAGATGTCGACCTCGACGGGCGTGCCCAGCTCGACCGCAGCGGGCACGTACGCGTAAGCGATCGAGCGCTCCACCGTGTACCCGTAGCCTCCGCTGGTCACGCGCCCGACCACCTCGCCCCCGACGCGCACCGGCTCGTTGCCGAGGGCGACCGATCGCGGGTCCTCGAGCACCAGGCAGCGCAGTCTGCGCTGCGCGGGGGGCGGTCGGGCATCGGCGCCGACTCCGAGCGCCGTCGAGCCGAGGAAGGCGGCGTCCTGCTTCACGCAGAATCCCAAGCCGGCCTCATAGGGCGTCTCGTCGGGGGTGATGTCCGCAGCCCACACCCTGTAGCCCTTCTCCAGCCGCAGCGAGTCGATCGCGCGGTAGCCGCCGGCGAGCAGACCGTGCTCGCGCCCGGCCTGCCACAGCGTCCGCCACAGTCCCGCGCCGTACTCGGTCGGGCAGTACAGCTCCCATCCGAGCTCGCCGACGAACGTCACGCGCAGGGCGCGCACGGGGACGTCGCCCACGGCCAGCTCGCGCATGCCCATGTAAGGGAAGTCCAGCGGATCGTCGGTCAGCGGGGCGAGGATGTCGCGTGCACGCGGACCCCACAACGCAAAGCACGCCCAGCGGGCGGTCACGTCCGAGCAGCGCACGCTCCCGTCGCGCGGGGCGTGCCGGCGGATCCAGCTCAGATCGTGGTTGCCAAAGGCGGTTCCGGTGACGATCGAGAACAGCTCCTGCTCCACGCGCGTGACCGTGAAGTCGCACTCGATGCCGCCGCGCGAGTTGAGCATCTGCGTGTAGGTGATCGCTCCCACGTCACGCGCGACGCGGTTGTCGCACATCCCTTCGAGGAACTCCCCCGCTCCCGGACCGGCGATCTCCAGCTTGGCGAACGAGGACTCGTCGAACAGCCCCGCGCGCTCGCGCACGGCGCGGTGCTCGGCGCCGATCGCCGGCGACCAGTGCATTCCCGCCCAGCCGCGCGGGCGAAGCGACTCGTCGCCCGCCGCGGCGTTTGACTCGTACCAGTTGACGCGCTCCCACCCGGACTTCTCGCCGAACGCAGCGCCTTGCTCTGCGTGCCAGCCATAGGCGCTGGACGTTCGCAGCGGACGGCCCGCCTGGCGCTCGTGCCCGGGATAGCGGATGTCGTAGTAGGTCTCATAGACCT
>JAXDGQ010000036.1:0-2850 GCA_034664965.1 Solirubrobacteraceae bacterium
CGGTCATGACCATCGCGGCGCTGGCGAGCAGCCAGGAGACGATCAGCCCGCGCTTGTACGGGCGGAGGAAGCCGAGCAGTCTGTAGAAGGTGGTCATAGTTGTATGGGCAACGATTATCGCAGGCGCCTGCCGGCGGTGGCGCTCGCCTGGCGCGGCGCGCCCGCGCCTAAGCTTTGCTCATGTCCGAGCGGCCGACGTCCCCGCCGCGGCGCTCGAGCGCCGGCTTGTGCGACACCTGCTCACACCAGCAGCAGGTGCCAAACACGCGCGGCTCGGTGTTCTCGCTTTGCACGCGCTCGCGAGAAGACCCAGCTTATCCGCGCTATCCGCGTCTGCCCGTGCTGAGCTGTCCCGGTTACGAGCGCAGCGAGTCCTGATTTTTTTTCACTGAGGCCGGCACGGCCGGCCTGATCGTCTCGCGCGTCGCCGCGCCGTGGGATGCGCGACGGACACAGCAGTGCCGTCAGCCCACGGCGGCGGCGGCAGGCGCGGCGTCGGGCTCGGCGGGCGCGTCGCCCGAGGCGACGAAGTCGCTGCTGCGCACGAGCGCGAAGGCGCATGCCGCGCCCGCGAGCGCGACGCCGGCGGCGATGATGAGGATGCTCGTGAACGCCTGTGTGAAGCCGACCCGGTAGGCGTGCATCAGCGCATGGCGTGCGGCTGGGGGAAGCGCTCGCGCGACCTGTCCGACTTCACCGGAGACGAGTGCCGTGTTGAGCTTGCCGTGGGCGGCGCGCAGCACTTCGCGTCCCGGGCCGCTGGACAGGGCGGCGGTGGTGTTGTGCGTGACGCCGTGCTGGAAGATCGCGCCGAGTCCGGCGATGCCGGTGGCGATGCCGACCTGGCGGAAGGTGTTGTTGATGCCCGAGGCCATGCCGCTGCGCGAGTGGTGCACGACGCCCACGGCGGTGGAGGCCAGCGGCGGGTTGATCAGCCCGATGCCGGCGCCGGCGAGCACGAAGCCGGGTACCAGGACGGTCCAGTCCGAGCTGGCGTCGACGGCGGTCATCGTCAGCAGCCCTGCGCTGACGAGCAGCAGGCCGGTGCCCAGCAGCAGGCGCACGGGGACGCGCACCGACAGCCGCCCGGCGATCGGCGCGACGAAGAACGACAGCAGCGTGATCGGCAAGAAGCGCAGGCCCGCCTGCAGCGGGCTGTAGCCGAGCACGTCCTGGATGTACAGCGTCAGATACAGGAACATCGAGAACATCGACGCCGAGATGGCGAAGGCGACGATGCTCGCCCCGGCGAAGGCCGGGAGGCGGAACAACGTGAGGTCGAGCATCGGCCGCCGCTGGCGGCGCTCGACGATCACGAACAGCACGATCAAAACCGCCGATGCGACGAGGAAGCCGATGATGCGCGTCGACCCCCAGCCCCTTTCGTTGCCCTCGATGAGCGCGAACACGAGCAAGAACAGCGAGCCGGAGAACGTCAGCAGGCCCAGCCAATCCACGCCGCGGGCTTCGGGGTCGCGCGACTCGGAGACCTGCGTGAGCGTGAGCGCGACGGCGGCGATGCCGATCGGCACGTTGACGAAGAAGATCCACTCCCAGCCGATGCCCGACGTGATCACGCCGCCGACGATCGGGCCGATGGCGACCGCGCCGCCGATGACGCCGCCGAACACGCCGAAGGCGACGCCGCGCTCCTTGCCGTGGAAGGCGCCGGCGATGAGCGCGAGCGAGGTGGCGAACATCATCGCCCCGCCGGTGCCCTGCACGGCGCGCGCGAGGTTCAGCGCCAGCGGCGTGCCGGCCAGCCCGCAGGCGGCGGAGGAGAGCGTGAAGACGACGAGCCCGGTGACGAACACCAGCCGCCGCCCGAAGCGGTCGGCGAGCGCCCCGGCGGTCAGCAGGAACGCAGCGAGCGTGAGCGAGTAGGCGTTGACGACCCATTGCAGGTCGGCGAAGCTCGAGTGCAGCGAGCGCTGGATGTCGGGCAGCGCGACGTTGACGACCGTGATGTCCAACAGCAGCATGAAGATCGCCACCGAGACGGCGATCAGCGTCCACCACTTGCGCTCCACGACAGCTCCCCTTGTCGTTGCGTGCGTTAACGCCCCGCACTATATGAACGACGCGCATCGATGCGACGCACGGCGCGCGCTGCCAAGCCGGCGGCTGATCGGAGTGATCGGCGATCCGGCGCTAGCTGGCCTGCAGGTGCCTGTGCAGGAAAGGCACGATCTCGCCCCACAGCTTCGCCGCCGCCACCGGCCGGTAGGTGGGGCGGTAGTCGGCGAAGAACGCGTGGCCGGCGCCGTCGTAGACGTCGACTTTCACCTCCGGCCCGCTTGCGGCGGCGCGCAGGCGCAGCTGCTCGGCGAGCTCGGGCGAGGGGTTGTGGTCTTCGGCGCCGACCGCAGCCAGCAGCGGACAGCTGAGCCCGTCGGCCATCTCGAGCGGCGGCGTGGGGCGCGCCGGCGTCGAGCGCTCGTCAACGGTGGCGCGGTCGATGAAGCCGCCCCAGCAGTCGACGGCGGCGTTCAGGCGGTCCGACGCGCAGGCAAAGAGCAGCGTGTAGCGCCCGCCCATGCAGAAGCCGATGCAGCCGATCTGCCCGGTCACCCCGTCGAGGCTGCGCAGGTGGTCGGCGGCGCCCTCGAGGTCTCCGAGCACGGTCTCGTCGGACATCGAGAACAGGCGCTGCATCATCGCCTGCCCGTCATCGGCCGGCGGCGGGCCGCCTTCGCGCGTGTACAGGTCGACGCCGAGCGCGACGTAGCCGATGTTGGCGAAGCGGTTGGCCACGTCGCGGATGTGCTCGTTGAGCCCCATCGCCTCGTGGATGACGATCAGCCCGGGATGGCTCGCCGCATCGGCCGGGCGGGCGATGTAGCCGTTGAC
>JAXDGQ010000037.1:0-5830 GCA_034664965.1 Solirubrobacteraceae bacterium
CCTCATGCGGCTTGGTCCCCGTCACGGCGCCGATGGTCACCGAGACGAACGAGAACCCGAGGCCGAAGGCGGCGAACAGGGACGGCCCCAGCACATCGGCACTGAAGGACCCACCGGGGGCGGGTACTTGTGAGAACCACACCAGGCCGCCCGCGATCAGCAGCAGACCTGCGATCAGGACCGGCTTGAAGCCGATCCGCGTCACGAGCTGCGAGCCGACCCCGGCCGAGATGATTATCCCCACGGCCAGCGGCAGATACGAGAGCCCTGTCTTGATCGCCGAGAAGTGCAAGACGTTCTGCAGGTAGAGCGAGATGAAGAAGAACATCGAGAACAGAGACATGCCGATCAGCAGGCCGACGATGTCCGCTCCCCGGAGCGTGCGCAGGCGGAAGATCGAGAACGGCAGCAGCGGGTGGCGCTGGCGGCGCTCGATCACCACGAATGCCGCGAGCAGAATCACGGAGCCGGCGAGCCTGAGCAGGGTGCCCGTCGAGCCCCAGCCGACGTTGACGGCGTCGACCACCGTGTACACGAGCAGCGCCAGCCCCGCCGTGACCGTCACGGCGCCGGGGATGTCAAAGCCTTCCGTCCCATCTTCGGACTTGCTCTCGAGCAACAGCCGGGGGGCGGCCGTCGCCGCGGCGATGCCGATCGGCACGTTCACGAACAGCACCCAGCGCCAGCTCAGACCGCTCGTGAGGATGCCGCCCAGCAGGACGCCGGCGGCCCCGCCCGCGCCCGCGACCGCGCCCCAGATTCCCAGTGCCCGGTTGCGCTCGGCTCCTTCGGCGAAGGTGGTCGTGATGATCGACAGCGCCGCCGGCGAGACGATCGCCGCGCCGAGACCCTGGATCGCGCGCGCCGCGATCAGCCATGGCTCGGACTGGGCCAGGCCGCCGGCGAGCGAGGCGAGCGAGAAGACGACCAGGCCGATCATGAACATCCGCCTGCGCCCCAGCAGATCGGCCAATCGTCCGCCGAGCAGCAGGAACCCTCCGAAGGTGAGCGTGTAGGCATTCACGACCCACGAGAGGTCATCGCGGGAGAAGTGCAGGTGGGAGCCGATCGACGGTAGCGCGACGTTGACGATCGACGCGTCGATCACCACCACGAACTGCGTCATCGCCAGGAGCATCAGGGCGAGGTTCTTGCCGCGCGACGAGCTGAGGTCGGCAGCCGCCCTCGGCGGCCTAGAGGCCGTCATCATGGTGCCGCCGGTCTTGTCTTGGTTGAACATGCTGGTCCTCTCAGGAGTGGGCCGTCGAGACGATGCGGAAGCGGAAATACGGTTCCGCTTGCTCATAGCAGCATACGGAGCTAAGATTCCGTTTGTCAAGCTCATGACCACCGATCAGCCCACACTCCGAGCCGACGCCCGACGCAACCGCGAGCGGATCATGGCTTCGGGCCGCGAGCTGTTCGCGCGCGACGGCCCCGAGGCGCAGATGGACGAGATCGCGGCGCGAGCCGGGGTCGGCATCGGCACCGTCTACCGCCACTTCCCGACCAAGGAGGCGCTGCTCACCGCGATGGTGCGCGACCGCTTCCAGCAGTTCGCGGAGATCGCGACGCTCGTCGAGGACGCCGTCGATCCGCGCGACGCGCTCGAAACCGTGATGCGCCGCTCAGCCGAAGCGGTCGAGGGGGACGCGGGCTTTCAGCTGGCGATGATGGGCTCCAACGAGCTCGAGTGGGAGGGCATCGAGGAGCAGAAGGCGGTCCTCGCGGCCGTCCTCACCCGGATCATCCGACGTGCCGTCGATGCCGGCGCCGTCCGCGACGATTTCACCTTCGAGGACTTCGGAATGGTGATGTGCGGGATCACCTCGACGATGTACTACAAGCCCGGCAGCGCCGACTGGCGGCGCCATCTGGCGATCGTTCTCCACGGCGTCGGCGCTCCCGCCCGGCCCTAGCCCGGCAGAGCGCCTAGGCTCGGCTGCCGGGAGATGCATCTCGGCCCACCGGAGGGCACCGCCACCGGCACCGCCCGAGCCCGAGCGAGCCCTATGAGTCAGTTGCCTCGTCCGGCCTCAGCCGCTTACGACCTCGTTGGTCGGTCCGGCCGGTACCGATGCACTCGCGGCACACGATCCACTTGCCCTCGGGCTCGGCTTCAAACCACGTCCAGCCGGCGCCCGCGCAGTTCGCGCATCGGTCCTTCTCGGCGATCAGCCGGTCGCTCTGAGTCATCGACTAAGCCTACATCGCTCGATGGCACGCCTGGGGCGCTGCGGGGACGTGAGCGGTGTCAGATCTCGCTTCGCCTGTATGCCTATCTTGCTCCGGCGTCGATCGCCCGGGCCACGCCGCGCGCGAGCGAGGGCGCGAACCGCGCCAGCCACCACATTCCCCAAGCCTCGGCGGTCACCGGCATCACGGCGCGGTTGCGCTGCACCGCGTGCAGGATCCGCCCTGCGACGCGGTCGGGACCGTAGTTGCGTCGCTGATAGAGACGCACGACGCGCTCTCGCTGCGCCTCGGCGGTCCCGCGCAGACGACTGTTGCGCGTGATCGGCGTGTTGATCAGCCCGGGGCATACGGCCGTGACGCCGATGCCCAGCGGCCGCAGCTCGATGCGCAGCGCCTCGGACAGGCCGAGCACGGCGAACTTCGTCGCCGTGTATGCCGCAAGCGAGGGGTTGGCGAAGTAACCGGCCGCGGAGGAGAGATTGACGACGTGCCCGCCGCCCCCGCGCTCGACCATCGCCGGCACGAACATGTGGCAGCCATGCACGACCCCCATCAGGTTGATCGGCAAGATCCAGTCCCAGTCCTCCAGCGGCGTCTCGAGGAAGCCCGCGCCGAGACCGACCCCCGCGTTGTTGACGAGCAGGTCAACGGCAGCAGCGCGCGCGTGGACCGCGGCAGCGAACTGCTGCATCTGTGCGCGGTCACCGACATCGACGCTCTGGGTGAACACATCGCAACCGAGGCGCCGAGCGTCGCGCTCCGTCTCCGCGAGGCCCGCCTCGTTGACGTCGCAGAGCGCGAGGCTCGCACCCCGGCGGGCGCAGAGCAGCGCCGTCTCACGCCCAATGCCGCTGCCCGCGCCGGTCACAAGCGCCAGCTTGCCGTCCATCCGCTCGACATCCATCAGCGCCGACCATATCGGCCCCCGCGAAGCGGGCGCAAGCCCGTGGGAACTGCAGCAGCCGTGTCCGCCAACGCCCGGCGTGAGAATACTCACACCGGTCAGGCACGCAGGCGACCGGGTGCGCTACGGTCAGACAAAGGGCTCGGGCCCGCGTGTGCAACGAGGAACAGGCTGGGGTGCCGGTGAACATCGCTCGTAATGTGTCAGCGACACTGGCCTTAGCACGCCACGCCGGTTGGAGAGACGCAACGACGAAGGTCAGCGAACAGGTATGGGGCTCGCGAACCTACTTCGCTCTTCGCTGTGACCTCCAAACGCTGCCGCCAAGGCGCCCTGCTGCCTTCCCGCTGACGATGACGCAGCGCAATCCCGCAACGTACGAGGGACTGGACCGGGAGCTGGCGCTCACGAACGGCGCTGATTATCTCGAGGTCCAGCTGCGCATGTGGATGCGTGAAGCAGGTATAGAGAAACTGTTCGTGGGTGATGGCCCCGACGGGCTGCCCGCATATGCGCAGTGGGCGGTGGGCCAGCAGGAGCAGTGGCCGCTTCACGACTACGCGCCGGGCCGTTATCCGCCGCTCCGCGCTGATGAGCTGCTGTTTGAGGGTGCTTACACGTTTACGGCCTACCGGCGAATGGGCGCAATGGCAGATGGCTTTTGGCAACTGCTCGCGCGGGCCCGGGACGGAGGAGCACGCTCCGGGCTCACGTATGTTGCGGGCGACAACGCCGCGTCCCTGCGTGGCTGCTCTGCCGTCGGCTTCGAGCTCGACCACATGAGCCGCAACGATCGACGGCCAGGGTTCCGCCGCAGCGTCCTCCTCCCGCCCGATGCCGCAGCCATAGAGGTATGGGAGAAGTCAGCCGGGCGACCGTATCGCCGTCAATAGCGCGTTTCACTCGCCCAGCTGACCACCGGCCTGACCGCTACGGTGCGAACTAGGCCTGCGGCGGAGCCTCATATATCGACTGCAGCTGCAGGTAGGCCGTGAGGCCCTCGGGGCCGAGCTCGCGTCCCAGACCGCTGGCCTTGACTCCGCCGAACGGGGCGGCCGGATCGAGCATGTAGTGGTTGATCCCGATGCTGCCGGTCTGCACTCGCCTGGCGACGTCGTTGGCGCGCTCGATGTCGCGGCTCCAGACGCTGCCGCCGAGCCCGAATTCGGAGTCGTTGGCGATCGCGACGGCGTCATCGACACCGTCGTAGGGGATCACCGCGAGCACCGGCCCGAAGATCTCCTCCCTGGCGATCGTGTCGCTGTTATCGACGTCGGCGAAGATCGTCGGCTGCACGAACCACCCGCGGTCCTGGCCCGGCGGGCGACCACCTCCGGCGACGACGCGGCCGCCCTCGGCACGGCCCTTCTCGATGTACCCCTCGACCCGTTCGCGCTGCCGCGCACTCGCCAGCGGGCCGATCTGCGTGGCGGGGTCCAGAGAGTCGCCGACTACGAGCGCGTCCGCGAGGCCGCTGAAGACTTCCAGGACCTCGTCATAGCGCGAGCGAGGGGCGAGCACCCTCGTGCCGATGTTGCAGGTCTGGCCATTGTTCATCAGCGTCGCGGCGAACAGGGCTTCGGTGGCGCCTGCGAGGTCGGCGTCGTCGAGGACGATCGCGGCGGACTTGCCGCCGAGCTCGAGCGTCACGGGGCGAAGCAGCTCTCCGCAGCGCCGCGCGATCATGCGACCCGCGGCGGTGGACCCCGTGAACGCGATCTTGTCCATGTCCGGATGTTCCACCAGATAGGCGCCCACCTCGCGCCCGGCGGGCACGATGTTGACCACGCCGGGTGGCAGCTCGGCCTCGAGGATCGCGTCTGCGAGCAGCAGGCTGTCGAGCACCGTCTCCGGGCTCGGCTTCATCACGACCGTGCAGCCCGCCGCGAGCAGCGGTGCGAGCTTGAACATGGCGAGCGTCTGCGGGTAGTTCCATGGCACGATCGCCCCGACGACGCCCGCGGGCTTGCGCACCACGTGGATGGTGCCGCCGAGCAGCCCCGGGCGATCCTCCTGCAGCGCGGTCTGGCGGATCAGGCCCGCGTAGTAGCGCGCCAGCACGGACGGGAAGGCCGCCTCGATCTGCAGCGCGAACGAGATCGGCATGCCGTTCTGCAGCGAGACCCGGCGAGCGGTCTCCTCGCCGCGGCTTTCCAGCGCCCCGGCGAGCCGCTCCAGCGCCTGCGCGCGATCCTCGACCGACCACGAGGACCAACCGCTCGGGTCGTCGAACGCGGCACGCGCCGCGCGCGCCGCGGCGTCGATGTCAGCGTTGATCCCCTCCGGCACCGACCCAACGGGCTCCTCCGTGCTCGCGGCCAGCACGGAGATGCGACCCGAGCCCTGCGGCTTGATCCACTCACCCCCGATGAAAAGCTCGTCGCTGGCGATCATCGTTTGCGTGCTCATCGAGCGGCCCCCTCTATTCGGGATGTGATGCCTGGAGATCAGACGGCAGAATGCAGCCTACTCCTAACACCGTCTCTGGCACGCGGATGTGGAGCACGGGCCACAGCGAGCGGGCGGGGCCGCGCTGTCGCTAGGAACGGGCCTCACCTGGAAGAACCAGGTTTTACCCAAAACGAAGGGAACCACGGTTTACCCGAAAGAACCGATTTTTACCTGAAAGCCTGGGTTTTGGAGCTGTGACGACCGGGAAACCCATCGACGAAAGCAATGGGTCCTGTTCCGTGAACATCCTGTTCCTTCTCCCTCTGGCCTGGGGGGCCG
>JAXDGQ010000038.1:0-6522 GCA_034664965.1 Solirubrobacteraceae bacterium
GATCGCCCGCGCGCTGGCCGACAAGGCGCGCACGATCCGCATCCCGGTGCACGTCGTCGAGAAGCTCAACAAGATCGGCCGCGCCGAGCGCAAGCTCGTCACCGAGCTGGGGCGCGAGCCCACGGCCGACGAGATCGCCGAGGTCACCGGCATCGACCCCGAAGAGGTCGATCAGATCAAGCGCTCGGCGCAGGCGCCGGTGTCGCTGGAGAAGCCGGTTGGCGACGAGGAGGAGTCGGAGTTCGGCCAGTTCATCGCCGACGAGAAGGCCGAGTCGCCGTTCGACCGCGCCGCTGACCTGCTCACCAAGGAGGCCCTGCGCGAGGCGCTGGAGAACCTCTCCTACCGCGAGCGCCGCGTGCTCGAGCTGCGCTACGGCCTCGGCGGCGAGCACCCGCGCACGCTCGACGAGGTCGGCCGCACGTTCAACGTCACGCGCGAGCGCATCCGCCAGATCGAGAACCAGTCGCTGAAGAAGCTGCAGTCGCTCGCCGAGGCGCAGAAGCTGCGCGACGTCGCCTGACGCAACGCCGACGGGGCGCTCTGGCGGCACTCCAGCCCGTCCAGAGGCCGGACGGGGACTCAAGCCGCGCCCTCCGGCTGCCGATCTGCAATCCATGATCGATGTCAAGCAGGCCCTGCGCGAGCTCGTCGACAAGGGCGGCTCGGACCTGCACCTCAAAGTGGGCGCAGCGCCGCTGTTTCGCATAAACGGCGAGCTGACCGGCGCCGAGAGCGAGGAGCGGCTGGCCCCCGAGGACACCGAGGGTGCGCTCAAGCAGCTGCTCGACGACGACGCCAAGCTCGACGAGTTCGCCAAAGAGCACGAGGTGGACTTCTCCTTCGAACTCCCAGGTGTCGCCCGCTACAGGATCAATGCGTTTCAGCAGCGCGGCGTGATCTCGCTGGCCTGCCGTGCGATCCCGCACAAGATCAGCACGATCGAAGAACTGGCGCTGCCCGACGTGATCACCGAACTGGCCGACGAGGAGCGCGGCATCGTGCTGCTCACGGGCACCACCGGCTCGGGTAAGTCGACGACGCTCGCGGCGATGATCGACCACATGAACTACACGACGAGCAAGCACATCGTCACGATCGAGGACCCGATCGAGTTCGTGCACTCCGACAAACGCTCGGCGATCAACCAGCGCGAGGTGGGCATGGACACGGCGTCCTTCAAGCGGGCGCTGCGACGCGTGCTGCGCCAGGACCCCGACGTGATCCTGATCGGAGAGATGCGCGACGAGGAGACCGTGCAGGCCGCCCTGTCGGCCGCCGAGACAGGCCACCTGGTGCTCTCGACGATCCACACCGTCGACGCCAGCGAGTCGATCAACAGAATGCTCGACTTCTTCCCGCCGCACCAGCACGCGCAGGCCCGCAGCATGATCGCCGGCACGGTCAAGGGCGTCATCTCCCAGCGGCTCGTGCCCGGCGCCGAAGGCGGGCGCGTGGCGGTCTGCGAGATCCTGCGCATGACCGGTCGCGTGCGCGACATGATCGTCGACCCTGCCCAGACCGGCAAGCTCCACGAAGTGATCGCCTCGGGCGGCTACTACGGGATGCAGACCTTCGATCAGGCGCTCTTCGGCCACGTCAAGGCCGGCCGCGTGACCTTCGAGGACGCGATGCGCGTCGCCACCAGCCCGCACGACTTCAAGCTGCTGATGCAGGCCGAGGGGCGCAAGGGAACGACGATGGACGACGTCGCCTCGGTCGAGGATCGTCGTGCCTCGGCAGAGCAGCCAGAGCAGCCGGCGCCGGCACCCGCGCCAGCTGGCGGCTCGCCCCTGGGCGTCTCCTAACGGCTCACGCGCTCGCAGGAGGCGCTTGGGACCGCATACGCGCGCCGCTCACGGCACTTCATTTGGTAAAGTAAAGGTCGAAATGGCGGTAGACGAGACATGTCCGGTGTGCCGAACCGCGGAGATCGTGTGCGGTAAGTGGACGCTTTTGCTCGTGCGCGAACTGTCCGAGGGCTGCTCGCGCTTCTGCGAGCTCGAACGCTCGCTCGCCGGGATCAGCCCGCGCACGCTGTCGCTGCGCCTGCGCGCGCTCGAGGAGGAGGCGATCGTCGAGCGCCAGACCTTCCCCGAAGTTCCGCCGCGCGTCGAGTACGCGCTTACCGAGAAGGGCCGCGCCCTGTTGCCGATCATCGACGACATGCGCGCGTACGGCGAAGACTGGCTGTGCCAGACGCGGGACTCCGGCGGCGCCGAGTCCGGCCGGACCGACGCGCTAGCCCTCGCTTAGACGCCCTCGCGGTTGCAGACGTGCGCTCGCCGATCCGGCGCGGGTCTGCGCCTCACCTGTGGCCGATACGCCGATCGGGTGTCGCCCCGGTCAAGCCCGCCGCTGCAACGCTCGCTGCGCTTAGCAGGAGCGGGACGGGCGAGCGCGAAGTCATGGCGCGATGCGTTCACGACAGCTCGAAACGTCGCTCACGGAGTTCTTCGGGGCGGCATCCGCGTATCTTCGCGCCGAGGTGGCAGCGGGCGCGGAGGTGCCGTTCGAGCTGGGCGCGAAGGCGGCGCGCAGGGGAGGAGCGGGCACTCCGCTGTACACCTACCGCGCGCTGACGGGTCAGTTCATCGGCGAGCGCGACGCCGCTCTCAAACGCCTGCCCGGCCACGCCGAGCTGGCCGCGCTGCTCGAGCGCTTCGAGGGCCTGGACCGCTATCTGGCGAGCGCCGGCGGCGAGGCAGCCCGCGCGAAGGGGCGCGCACGCGTGCGCGCCGCAGTCCAAGCGCTGCTGGAGGAAGCCTTCGACGAGCAGACCGACTTCGAGGTGCGCCCCGAGCGCGTGCAGGCGACGCTGCAACGCCTGCAGCACTCCACGCTGGCGAACGCGAGCGAGCTCACGCTGGTGGCGACGCTGCACGGCGTCACGATCGGCTCGGCTGAGTTGCAGCTGGCCAGAGGCCTGCGCATTGCCCAGGGCGACGCGCTGGCCGAAGTGCCCGACGAGGCCGCTGCGCCGGTTGAAGGGGACCTTGCCGGCGGCCATCTGATCGTCGCCTACACGACCGAGCAGGACGATGTTGGCGAGGCGCTGCATGTCGGGCGCGCTGTGCTGCGCGACCTGCTGTCCGCCCTGCGTCTCTTCGGCGACGGGCGGGTCACGCTCGGCGCGCTGGGCTGGGCGCGCGTCGGAGGCGGCCTGTGGAATCCGCTGGCGCTGGGCGCCGGCGGGCGGCCGCACGGCATGCTCGTCGTCACCGTCGAGCAGGAGGACGAGCTGCGCGCGTTCTGCAACCTAGTATCGCGCCGCGCGCCGCACGACAACGACCTGGCGTGGGCGCTGCGGCGCTTTGAGCTCGGGTGTGAGCGCGCCAGCCCCTACGACGCCCTGAGCGACAATCTGCTGGCCCTGCGTGCGCTGCTCGAGCCCGAGGGGCCCGCGAGCTCCCTGCTCGCCGGCAGGCTCGCCGCGCTGTGCGCGACCCCCGAGCAACGCGGCGAGCTGACCGAGCGGATGACGCGGGCGATCGCGCTGGAGCGCTCGCTGATCGCCGGCACCGCCCGCAAGGACGCCACCAGCCAGAAGCTGGCGGAGGACGTCGCAAACCATCTGCGCTCGCTGCTGCGCGATGTCATCTGCGGCCATCTCGATCCCGACCTCGCGGTGATCGCCGACGAGCTGCTCGAACCCGACGAGCTGCTGCACACCGACGAGCACGCCGAAACCGAGCTCGGCGAGGCCGAGCCAGGAGCGCCGCAGCCCGGCGCGTCAGAGCCCGACGTTGTGCGGTTGGCGCCGCCAGGGTCGCCGCCGGCCGCGGTCGACGAGCCGGCGGGAGAGATCGGCGAGGGCGAGGTGGCGGCCGAGCCCGACGCGGCACAGGCGCCCGAGGTCGAGCCTCGTGCCCGGCTCGCCGACGGCCAGGAAAGCCTGCCCGTCGAGATCGACGGCGTGGCCGAGACCGACGCTGTCGCGCCGCTCAGCTGAACAGGTGCTCGGCCAGCCGCGCCAGCCCCGCCACGTCGCGTACGTCTTCGTCGAGGTGCGGCACGAGGATCGGGTCGCGCTCGCCGAGCTCTCGCGATAGGCGCGCAACTGTCCCGCGGTCGCGCTGAACGAGCACGTCGAAGTCCGCCAGGTTGCCGGCAACGCGTGTGGCCAGACGCTCGCCCAGATCGGGAGCCAGCAACGCCTGCACCTGCTCGACGGAACTGTCGCCGAGGCCGTCGAAGTGCACGCGGTTGACGATCAGGCCGCCGCGCGACATGCCGCGCTGGGCGAGCCGCTCGGCGAGGAACTCGGCCTCGCGCGCGGGCTCGGGCTCGGGGGAGGTGACGACGAGGAACGTCGTCGTAGGGTCTCGCAGCAGCGCAGCGACGCCTTTGGTGACCTCGCCGAAGCCATCGAGGATCCCCGACAGCGAGCGGAAGAAGGTCGACAGGTCGCTGAGCATGTCCACGCCGGTGACGCGTGCGAAGATCGCAAAGACGATCCCCGTCGAGCGCCCGAACACGCGCGCCGCCAGGCCCCCGGGCGAGAGGAAGACTTTCAGCGCCCGTCCTTCGAGGAATCCGAGCAGCCGCGTCGGCGTCTCCAGGAAGTCGACGGCGTTGCGCGACGGCGGCGCGTCGTGGACGATCACGTCGAAGTCGCGTTCGTGGCGCAGCTCGTAGAGCTTGGCCATCGCGCTGAGCTCCTGTGAGCCGGCGACCGCCGAGGACAGCTCGCGATAGATCGGGTTGGCGAGGATCTGCTCGCGCTCGCGCTCGTCCGGCGCCAGGCGCGCGACGATCTCGTCGAAGGTGCCCTTGCTGTCGAGCATCATCGCCCACAGCTCGCCCTTGCAGTCGACGCCGTGCTCGGCCAGCAGCGAAGGCTCGATCAGCCGCGGCTCGCCCGACAGGCGCTCCAACCCCAGCGCGCTGGCCAGGCGCGCGGCTGGATCGATCGTCACCACGGCGACCTTCTGGCCGCGCGCGGCGAGGCCGAGCGCCAGCGCAGCCGAGGTGGTGGTCTTGCCGACACCGCCCGAGCCGAGGCAGATGCAGACGCGCTTGCCCTTCAGGCGTTTGAGCAGGACGCCGTCGCGCCGAAGCTTCACTTGGGCCGTGGCCATCCCCGGATCGTAGTTCCCGTGCAGGAATCGCCCGGCCGCATGCGAATACCCCCCGGACGGCTTTCCCGTAAATCGAGTATCGGAGCCCCCCGTGGAAGGCAAGGCCAAGGTCATCGCGTTCGCCAATCAAAAGGGCGGCGTGGCAAAGACGACGACAACGCTCAACCTCGCCGCCGCGTTCGCGGAGGAGGGTCACAGGGTGCTGTGCGTCGACATGGATCCCCAGGGCAACCTGACGATGTCCCAGGGCATCGACCCGGACACGCTGGACAAATCGATGTACGACGTGCTCGTGCACAAGGTCTCGATCCGCGAGGTGATCCGCAAGCGGGAGATCGACATAGCCTGCGCGTCGATCGACCTGGCGGGAGCGGAGATCGCGATGTCGACGATGATCGGGCGCGAGCGCTCGCTGCAGAAGGCCTTCGAGCCGATCCTCGAGGACTACGACTTCATCTGCATCGACACTCCCCCCAGCCTCGGCCTGCTCACCATCAATGCGCTCACGGCCGCCGACAAGGTGATCGTCCCCGTGCAATGCGAGTATCTGTCGATGCGCGGGCTGATCCAGCTGCAGAACACCCTCGCGATGATCCGCGAGAACCTCAATCCGGGCGTTGACATCGAGGGTATCCTGCCGACGTTGGTGGATTCCCGGACGATCCACGCCAAGGAGGCGATCGAGATCCTCGAGGAAAACTTCGGCGACCGGGTATTCGCCTCGCGCATCCGCAAGACCGTCCGCTTCGCCGAGGCGCCCGTGAAGGGCATGTCGGTGCTCAAGTACGAGCCGGATGGGGTAGCGGCGCAGTCCTACCGACAACTCGCGCAGGAGGTTCTCCACCATGGCAAACGCTAAACGAGCGAGCATGCGCGAAGGGCCGCTGGCGGCTCTGTTTCGCAAGACCGAAGGGGCCGAGGAGGAGCACGCCGACCCGGCCGAGAGCGAGCAGCCCGCGGCCGCTGCGCCCGCGCCGGGCGCACACCCGCGCGAGAGCGGCCTGCCGCACCCGGCGCTCAGCGGATCGACACAGGCGCCGCAGGAGCCCGCGCACATCCCCAGCCCGCAGGAGCGCTTGCGCCACGCCTTCTCGTCGGAGATCCCCGAGAACGTGATGGACGCGCAGAAGACGCGCCCGGTGATGGACTCCTACGCCCGCCATCACCCCGAGCCATCGGGAACCGCCGGTCCCACCGGCCAGCCGGTGATTCGCGTCGTCGGCGTCGGCGGCGCCGGCGTCAATGCCGTCAACCGGATGGTCGAGGCGGAGGTCGAGGGCGTCGAGTTCCTCGCCGTCAACACCGATATGCAGTCGCTGCAGCAGTCGACCGCCGACATCACGCTGCACATCGGCGCCGAGCTGACGCGCGGCCTCGGCGCGGGCTCGGACGCGAACATCGGCCGCCAGTCGGCGATGGAGGACTACGACCGGCTCAAGGC
>JAXDGQ010000039.1:0-16005 GCA_034664965.1 Solirubrobacteraceae bacterium
GCGCTGGCCGAGGCCGGAGTGCGGTTCCGTCTCGGCTGGCGTGCGCAGGCCCTGCGACGCGCCGGCGCCGGCTTCGAGGTCGAAGGCGGCGAGGGCACCTTCAGCGCAGAGGCCGTGATCGTCGCGCTGCCGCATGCCCGCGCCGCCGCCCTGATCGACCCGCTGCTGCCCAGCCTGTCTGAGTCGATTCGCGGCCTTGGGAGCTCGCCGATCGTCAACCTGCACGTCGTGTTCGACCGCGTCGTCTGCGAGGAGCCCTTCGCGGCCGGAGTCGACACGCCGGTGCAGTACGTGTTCGACCGCAGCGCTGCCGCGGGCGCTCCGCCCGGCTGTCAGTACCTGGCGGTCTCGCTGTCTGGAGCCGACGAGCAGATGCGGCTGAGCGTCGACGAGCTGCGCGCGCGCTACGTGCCTGCATTGCAAGAGCTGCTTCCCGCCGCGCGCGGCGCGAGGGTCGAGCGCTTTTTCGCCACGCGCGAGCACGCCGCGACGTTTCGCGCGGTACCCGGGACGGCGGCGCTGCGCCCGGGGCCGCGCACGAGCGTGCCCGGGCTGGTGCTCGCCGGCAGCTGGACGGACACTGGATGGCCGGCGACGCTAGAGGGAGCGGTGATGAGCGGCCACGCCGCGGCCGGCGAGGCGATCGCGTCGCTCGAGCTCGGGGCGGTGGCGGCGTGAGCCGCGTCCTCGTCGCCGCGCCGCTGGCCTTGGAGGAGGCGCTGATTCGCTCCGCCGTGCGAGGGGCCCGCGTGCGCAAGACCGGCATGGGGCCCGACAAGTCGCTCGCCGCCGCCGAGGCACTCTCGCGCGAGCCCGGCGAGGCGCTGCTCGTGCTCGGCTTCTGCGGCGGCCTGGACGCCCAGGCGCGGCCCGGCGACGTGATCGTCGCCGAGGAGGTGCTCGCTGCCGCCGACGAGGGGCACGACCCAGTCCGGGCGCGATGCGACGGCGCCGCGCAGCTGGCCGATGCGCTCAGTGGCGCGGGGCTGAGCGTGCGTCGGGGCCCGATCGTCGGGGTCGCGAGGATCGCCACCGGCGAGCGGCGCGAGCAGCTGCGCGCGGCCGGCGCGCTGGCCGTCGACATGGAGTCCGCGTGGCTCGCCGCCGGCGCCGCCGGACGCCCGTTCGGCGTGGTGCGCGTCGTGCTCGACAGCCCCAGCCACGAGCTGTTTCGCCCGCAGGCGCTGGGCGGGGCGCTCAGAGCCGCATGTGTCCTGCGTCGCGTCTCGGCGGTGTCCCTTCATGACTGGGGCGCCGGGGGCTAAGGTACCCAGCATGGCGGTCCGGGTCAGGCAGAGCACGCGCATGGGTTGGTACCTGATGCGCCAGCGTCTTGCCAAACGCGAGAAGTTCCCGCTGATCGTCGAGCTCGAGCCGCTGTTCCAGTGCAACCTGGCCTGCTCGGGCTGCGGCAAGATCCAGCACCCCGAGCACGAGCTGCGCCGGCGGATGCCCGTCGAGCAGGCGATCGGGGCGATCGAGGAGAGCGGTGCGCCGATGGTCTCGATCGCCGGCGGCGAGCCGCTGATCCACCCGGAGATCCACGTGATCGCAGACGAGCTGATCAAACGCAAGAAGTTCGTCTACCTGTGCACCAACGCGCTGCTGCTGGAGAAGAAGCTTGCGAACTTCAAGCCGAGCCCCTACTTCTCCTGGGCCGTGCACATCGACGGCCTGCAGGAGCGCCACGACGCGTCGGTCGAGCGCGAGGGGGTCTTCGACAAGGCTGTCGCAGCGATCAAGGTCGCGAAGGCGGCGGGCTTTCGCGTCACCACCAACACGACCTTCTTCACGCAGGACTCGCCGAAGACGGTGCGCGAGGTGCTCGACTTCCTCAACGACGATCTGCAAGTCGACGAAATGATGATCTCGCCCGCCTACGCGTACGAGAAAGCTCCCGACCAGGAGCACTTCCTCGGCGTGACCGAGACGCGCAAGCTGTTCAAGGAGGCCTTCGGCGAAGGCCGGCGCAAGAAGTGGCGCCTGAATCACAGCCCGCTGTTCCTCGATTTCCTCGAGGGCAAGGCCGAATTCGATTGCACGGCCTGGGGCATCCCGAGCTACTCGCTGTTCGGGTGGCAGCGCCCCTGCTATCTGATGGCCGACGGCTACACGGAGACCTACAAAGAGCTGCTGGAGACAACCGACTGGAGCAAGTACGGCCGCGGCAAGGACCCGCGCTGTGAAAACTGCATGGCGCATTGCGGCTACGAGCCCACGGCCGTGTTGCAGACCACCCGCTCGCTGCGCCAGTCACTGCGCGCAATCGCCGGCTGACCGGCGCTAGCCCGGTCCGACGGAGGCCGTCTCGCCTGGGCTCGCCTTCGGATCCTCGGCCGAGTCCTCCCGGGGCTCTCGCTCCGCCTGGGGCTCTGGGCGGATGTCGCGCCACGTCAGGCCCTCGCCGAGCAGCGCCGGGATGCCGAGGGCGAGCGCCGTCAGCACCTCCACCGCCTGCAGGATGATGCCGTAAGCCAGTCCAGGGCCGGCACCCACGCCGTAGGCCGCCAGGACGACCAGGCAGGCCGCCTGGAAAACGCCGACGTTAGATGGGGTGGCGGGCAGAATCGCGCTGACGTTGACCGCCAGCAGGATCGCCGCGGCGGCGGCCAGGCCGGCCTTGTCCTGCAGCCCGAGGGCGAGCAGGACCATGTAGCAGGACAGCCACTGAAGCGCCCACGCCAGCAGCTGGGCGGCGACCGCCGTGCTGCCGTAGCGCGGCCGAGCGAAAACGACCAGCCCACGACGCGCGAGGCTGAGCGCCGCGGCGATCGAGTCGGCGGCCTTGGCCACGCGCCGAGACCGCGCGCGGCGGCCCAGCGCGATCAGGCGCGGACCGGCGATCACCAGCGCGCAGATAAGCAGCGGGATCGCGATCGCCGTGGCGATGCCCGCCGGATGCCCGCTGAGCAGCGGCACGCTCGTGAACGTCACTGCAGCGAGGATCCCCAGCGCGAGCAGGTTGATCAGCGTCTGCGAGAACACCGTGCCGGCGACGATCGGCAGCTGGCGGCGGTTGGGCCCGTGGAGCCTGCGCGTCAGCACCACCACGCGCGTCGGCTCGCCGATGCGCCCGGGGACGACCGCCGAGGCCATCACCCCGATCATCGTCGCCCGCGCGACGGCCAGCCAGGGGATCCGGGTTTCCGGCAGCGCTGCCCGCAGCGTCTGGTGCCAGGAGATCGACCGCAGCACCAGCGAGCACGCCATCAGCAGGAACGCCAGCGCCACCCATCCCGGCTCGGCGCTGATAAGCGCGTGTCCGATGCGATGCAGCCCCAGGCGTGAGAGGGCGAACGCGAGCAGCGCCGCGAGCAGAATCGCCGCGACGATCAACCCGGTGCGCCGGCGCCGCGCCGATCTGTGAGCGGGGGGCGGGTTTCCAGGGGCGCCCATCTTGCGGGGTCTATCAGAGTCGCCAGCCGGTTCTGGCCCGCACGTCAGCCGGCGGCGCGGCGTGCCGGCGCGAGCGTCCCGCTCACCTAGGCCGCGCCCTCGGTCTGATCGGAGTCCTCCAGCGCGCTCGGTGGCGCGAGCACCGCCGGCGTCTTTCGCAGCTGTGCGACGGTGGCCGCCGCCGGCGTGACGCGTGCGCTGAGGATCGCGATGTCGTCGCGCACGTGTTCGTCGAGCTCGACCAGGCCGAGCAGCGCGTCGATCGCCTCCTGAGCATCGGTCGGCGCGAGCCGCTGCAGCTGCGCGATCATCTGCTCCGGCGTCACCGTGTGCGCCGGGGCGTGGGCCTCCATCAGCCCGTCGGTGTAGAGCGCCAGCGAGTCGCCGGCTCCCAGCACCGTCGAGACCTCCTCGATGACGGGGTCGGCGAACACTCCCAGCAGCGAGCCGCGCTCGCCGAACTGCGCCGTCGCGCCGCCGCTGCGTGCGAGCAGCGCGGCCGGATGTCCGGCCGAGGCGATCGTCATCGCGACCTCGCCGCCGGCGATGCGCAGGTTTACGAGGATCGCCGTCGCAAAGCGCCCGTCGAAGTCCTGCTCGAGCATCACCCGGTTGACCCGCGTGAGCACCGTCGCCGGGCTTGTCGCGTCGCGTGCATAGGCCACCGTCGTGTGGCGAAGAAAGCCCGTCAAGGCGGCCGCCTCGGCGCCCTTGCCGCAGACGTCGCCCACGACCAGCCAGAAGCTGTGCTCGTCGCCGAACGCATCGTAGAAGTCGCCGCCGACTTCGCTGCCGGCGCCCAGCGGGCGAAAGAAGCTCGCCAGCTCCAGACCAGGTATCGAAGGCAGCACCGCCGGCATCAGGCTGCGGCGCAGCGTCTGCGCGACGCGCGTGCGCTCGGCATACAGACGGGCGTTGTCGAAGGCCATCGCCGCGCGGCCGCTGAGGTCTTCCAGCACGTCGAGCACGCCGCGCCCGTAGCGCGCCTCGCTGTGCACGTGCAGGAAGGAGATCGCGCCGTGAGTGCGCCCGCGCGCCATCATCGGAAAGACCGCCGCCGAGCCGTAGCCGGCGTCGCGCATGAAGCGCTGGTGCTCGTCGCTCTGGGCGCCCTGCGCGAGCTCGCCCTCGGCGGCCAGGTCGTCGACCACGCATGGCGTGCCGCTGGCCAGGGCGCGCGCCACCGGATGGCTTCCCTTGAGATCCAGCGGGACCTCCCGCCGCAGTCTCTCCACGCCCGCGGCGACATCGGGGTCCAGCGCCGCCGCGACGGTGCTGGCGATCGCCGTGCCGCTGCGGTCGAGCAGGTCGATCACGCACAGCTCAGCGAGCTCGGGAACCGCCGCCCGCGCGAGATTGCGCAGGGCCTCGGCGGGGTCGAGCGATGTGTCGAAGGAGGCGGTCGCGTCGATCAGGAATTTCAACCGCCGGCGGTGCTCGCGCACGCTGTTGAGCGCGAGATGGATCACGCCGGTGGTCAGCACGGCGAGCACGATGCCGACGCAGGCGACAGCGCCGAAGGATTCCGGGACGGTTTCGTAGGCGAGCGGCAGCAGAAAGGCCACGAGCGAGGCAACAAGCACGACCAGGTACCGCCCGCGCGGCTGAAAGCCCGCAGCGTGGCCGATAGCAAACAGGTAGATCAGCGCGAACGGGCTGCTCGCACCGCCCGCCGACGCGCACAGGATGGCCACCAGCACGACGCCCCACAGGTCTCCGACGAAGGCCAGCGTCAGCCCGACGAGTTCCTTCTGGGCTGCCACGAACAGGGCCGCGGCGACGATCAGGGCGTTGACGCCCACCGCGGCGACGGCCTCCGGCGCACGCACATGGGGAATCAGCAGCGCCGTCGAGCACAGCAGCCCGCCGACCAGGTACAGCCCGGCCTCCGCGTGGATCGCCGCGAGCACTTCGCGCCGGCTCAGCGCGCCGCGCCGCGTCGGTTCCATGCGCGGCGCGCCCCTCAAAATCGCTCCCGTGTCGGTCATCCGCGTTCTCCCCAAACAAGCCCGGTCCGCCCGCACGCCTTCCCCAACGCGGGGCTACGGTTTGACTGCTGGCATCTATCGTAGGCGCACGAACGCACGCGCGTGGCGCGTGCACCGTCTGCTGCGCAGCGGCCGCGCGCCCCGATCAGCGGCACTCGGACCTCGGGCGCAGGCCTAGCTCGGCGCGTGCTCGGGATCGACGGCTGCAAAACGCGCCAGGCCGTCGCGAATCCAGTCCGGCAGCTCGGTCTTCGCCCACGTGTCCGTCGCCACGCAGACGTGGCGAAGCGTGCCCGACACGAGCACGCTCCGCTGGCGTGTCACGTCGATCTGCGTGGTGATCGAGGTCGTGCCGATGCGCGTCACGCGTGCGAGCAGCTCGAGCTCCTCGTCGAAGCGCGCCGGTGCGCGGAAGCTGATGCTGGCGTCGGCCACGACCGCGTCCACACCGCGATCCACCATCTCCTGCCACGGCCCGATCGCCGCACGCCACAGCTCGGTGAAGGCGACGTCGAAGTAGAGCAGGTAGTTGGCGTTGAACACGATCCCCTGCGGATCGCACTCGCCGTAGCGCACGCGCAGCTTGTGAACGAACGACGCCGGCATTCGGCGCACGCTAGCGGGGTGGGGCCGAGCTCGCCACGCCGCCGCGGTCGGCCGCTAGGGCTCGCGCGCGGCTTCGGCCGCCGGGTCGCGGCGATAGCGCCACAGCGCCTTCTGCTCGTCGAGGCTCAGCAGCTTCCAACGCCGGGTCTGCGTGGACCACACCGAGACGCGCGCATCGAGCACGCTGCGCAGCTGCTCCAGCGCGTCCACCGCCTCGCGCGCTGCGACGTCCTGCGCGAGGACGCGCCCGCTGAGCACGTCTACCACCTTGAACCTCTGCGGCGCCGCCGGCGCGGGCGTCGAGGCGCGAGCGGGCGGGCGCCTGAAGGTCACCGTCGACAGCCCGCGGTCCTCGGACGCCTTCTCGTCGGCTCTCTCCAGCGGCGCCATGTGCGCCCCGGTGCCCTTCGTCTCGGTGTCGAGCACCCATGTCTTGGCCATCCGCTTCAATTTAGCGACGATCTGCGTCGCTCACCAGGAGACCTCGGCGAGTCGCTCGGCGACGATGATCCGCCCGGCGGCCTCGATCAGCGCGAGGTGCGAAAAGGCCTGCGGGAAGTTGCCGAGGTGGCGCCCGGTTGCCGTGTCGAACTCCTCGGCGTACAGCCCCAGCGGCGAGGCGACGCGCAGGAGCTTTTCCATCAGGTCGCGAGCGCGCTGGTGCTCGCCGACGATCGTCAGCCCGGAGACCAGCCAGAACGAGCAGATCAAGAAGCTGCCCTCCTTGCCGGAAAGGCCGTCGTCGGTCTCCTCGGTGCGATAGCGCAGCACGAAACCGTCCTCGGTCAGCTCGTCGGCGATCGCCAGCACGCTCGCGCGCAGGCGCTCGTCGCCGCCGGGCAAGAAGCCGAAGATCGCGGCAAGCAGGTTGGAGGCGTCCAGCGCGGTCGTCTCGTAGTGCTGGCGCAGCACGCCGCCACTGCTGACGCCTCGCTCGAGGATGTCCGCCCTGATCTCCTCGGCGGTCGCCAGCCAGATCTGCTCGTGCGCGCCGTCTCCGCGAATCGCCGCGAGCTTTGCCGCGCGGTCCAGCGCCAGCCAGCACATCAGCTTCGAGGAGACATAGTGGCGCGCCTCGCCGCGCGCCTCCCAGATCCCCTGGTCTGGCTCGCGCCAGATATTCGACGCGCACTCGGCCTGCGCCTGCACCAGCGGCCATAGGCGCCGCGGCAGGCGCTGGCTGCGGTGCGTGTGCAGCAGGATCGCGTCCAGCGCGGCGCCGAAGACGTCGTTCTGACGCTGGTCGAACGCGCCATTGCCGATCCGCACCGGCGTCGCCCCGGCGTAGCCGGAGAGGTCTTCACGGGTGGACTCGCTCAGGTCGCGCTCCCCGTCGATCCCGTACATGATCTGCAGCGCGCCATCCCCGTTGGTCTCCAGGTCGGCGACGAACTGCATGAACTCCTCGGCCTCCCAGTCGAGGTTGAGGTAGTGCAGTGCCTTCAGCGTGAAGGTCGAGTCGCGCAGCCACGTGTAGCGGTAGTCCCAATTGCGCTCGCCCCCGGGCGTCTCCGGCAGCGACGTGGTGAGTGCGGCGACCGTCGCGCCGGTGGGCATGTACGTCAGCCCCTTGATCGCCAGCGCCGAGCGCTGGATCGCGTCGCGCCAGCGATGGTCGGGTATGCGCGCGCGATCCAGCCAGCTGCGCCAGAAATGGGCTGTGGCGGCGAGGCGCTCGTTGGCCTCGTCGAGGCTGTCTGCTCCCGCCAGCTGCTCTGCCCATGAAAGCGAGCAGTAGATCTGCTCACCCTTTGTCAGCACGTGGCGCGCACGCACGCGATCGCCCTCGATGCCGACCGTCAGATCCGTCTGCAGGCGAACCGACACGCCGACGCCGCCGGCCTCGGCCGCGTGGCCGCCGTCGGCCACAGACCACTTCGCCGGCAAGCCCCCGTAGTCGAACAACCGCGCGCACGTCAGCTCCATCTCGACCTCGCCCTCCAGGCACATCGCGACGCGGATCAGCAGGTGCTCGGCGTCTTCGTCGGTCGGCGGGCGCGTGTGTGGCGTGACGCGGTCCTCGCCGCGGCGGGGACCGAGGATCAGGGCGTCGCGGACGATCGCCCAGCCCGTGGGCGTCCTCCAGGTGGTCAGCAGGATGTTCGTCCCCGGCTCATAGATGCGCGCCGAGGGAACGTTGACGCCGAACGGCGCGAAGCGGAAGTCGCCGGCCTGCCTGTCCAGGAGCGCGCCGAACACGCTCGGCGCATCAAAGCGCGGGACGCACAGCCAATCGATGCTGCCGTCGGGAGCGATCAGGGCGCCGGTGTGGCAATCCGACAGGAACCCGTACTCGGCGATCGGCGGAAAGGGGGAGGGCATCGCCGCACTCTGGGGCCGCCGTTGCGAGCCTGCATCGCTCCCCGGGCTCATGCCGCCACGCGACCACGCGCCGCCAGGCGCCATAGGAGATCAAGGACAGCCGACAGGTCGAGGTTCACGCCAGAGCTCCACTCGGGTCGAGGTCGCAGTAGCTTAGATGCCGCCTCACGCCGCGCGCCAGCGGCCACCTGCGCGGCGTGGTCGCTGCACGCCCACGCACTGGGGCGCCGGGAGATCGCGGTGCTCGATCGTCCAGCGCACGTGCTCCGCCTCAACCTCGTCACGTCGGCGGGCCGATCAGTCCAGTGTGTGTCCTGAACAGGAGATAACGCAGGGCTCAGAGCCCGGTCCAGGGCATGCGACCGGCGCCGAGCCCGCGCACGGCACCGCCGACGTGTTCGACCCCGCGCGCGACGAGCACCTCGATGCAGCCAGGCTTCAGATGGCGCTGAACGCGCTGCTGAGCGCGTATCCCGAAGCGCCGGTATCGGCGCTGAACGCCACTGGGATCTTCGTCGAAATGCCCGAGTCGCTGAACCTGGAGCAGAACCCGGTTCTGGAGGGTCGAACCGGTCTCGACGGCCTGGACAGCGATACTCGCGCGCGGCTTCTGAGCAACTGGGACCGGATACTCACCGTCGGCGCCGGGCGTTGCGTGTTCCAGCCGCCCGGCTATCCGCAGGAGGTCACGCTGTTCGGATTGGACCTCCGTGAGGACCACGGCGTCATCCTGACGATGCTCGTGGGCCGCGACGCTGCCGTGCAAAACCAGACCGAGATCGAGCAGCCCGGGAGCTCGGCGCCGCGCTTTGCCACCGTGCGCAAGACCGAGCTGAGCATCATCACGAAGATCGACGATGCGATGAGCGAGATCCTCGGGTGGACACCTGCCGAGATGGAGGGCCAGCGCTCGCTCGAGTTCGTGCACCCCGACGACCACGCGCTGGCGGTCGACAACTGGATGCAGATGCTCGCGCGCCCAGGACCCGCCCGGCGCATCCGTCAGCGCCTGCGCGGCAAGGACGGGAGCTGGACGTGGTTCGAGGCGACCAATCACAACCTTCTCGACGATCCCGAGCACGGGTGCGTGGTCTGCGAGATGGTCGACATCTCCGAAGAGATGGCCACCCACGAGGCGCTGCGCGCCAGGGAGCAGCTGCTTCACCAGCTCGCCGAGGCCGTGCCCGTCGGGCTCTTTCAGATCGACGCCGGCGGTGGCGTGGTCTATGCCAACGATCGGCTGCGCGAGATCTTCGGCAGCGAGCCGGCCGCGACGATCTCAGACCAGCTGACATCAGTCGTCGCCGCCGACCGCCCAGCGCTCGAAGAGGCGATCGCGAACGTGCTCGACCAAGGCTCGCCCGCCGACGTCGAGGTGGCTCTGTCCCGGCCCGCCAGCAGCGAGCCCGGCTTTTGCACGATCGCCCTGCGCCCGCTGACGCACGAGGACGGAACGATCAGCGGCGCGATCGCGTGCGTCGCCGACGTCACCGACAGCACGCGCATGCGCGAGGAGCTGCGCCACCGCGCGACCGTCGACGAACTCACCGGCTGCTGCAATCGCGCGACGATCATCAGCGCGCTCGAGACCCACATCGCAAGCGGTCAGCGGCGCGCCGAACGCGCCGTACTGTTCATCGACCTCGACGGCTTCAAGCAGGTCAACGACCAGCACGGCCACGCCGCCGGCGACGAGCTGCTGCGGCGTGTCGCCGACCGCCTGCGCGCCGCCGTCAGAGACGAGGACGTCGTCGGGCGCATAGGCGGCGACGAGTTCCTCATCCTCTGCCCGCAGATCGGCGGGCACGATCCGGCGATCAAGCTCGCCCGGCGAATCGCCGACCTGCTGGGTCGCGATGTCGCGCTGGCTGCCGGAGGGCGTCAAGCGAGCATCGGCGTCGCCTGGTCAAGCGGCGAAGCGATCGACGCGGAGACGCTGATCGCGCGAGCCGACAGGGCGATGTACGAGTCAAAGCGCGAGCGCGCCGGCCGGCCGACGCTCGCCCAGGAGTCCGTGCTGGCCGCCTGAGCCGGGACGTAGACTGCGCCGTGATGGACGGCGAGCGCGAGCGCGCGACCCTGCTCTACGACCGTGATTGCCGCTTCTGCTGCTGGTCGCTGCGCAGGCTCCTCGCCTGGGATCGTCACGACCGCATACGTCCAGTCGCGCTGCAGGAGCCCGTGGCCGAACGCCTGCTGGCCGCCATCGACGCGCAGCGAAGGATGGACTCCTGGCACCTGGTTGCACCCGGCGGCGAGACCTGGTCGGCCGGACGGGCCATCGCACCGCTGCTGCGCCTGTTGCCCGGCGGTCGTCCGCTGGCGGCGCTCGCCGACAGGTTTCCACGGGCGGCCGACGCCGGCTATGCACTCGTCGCGCGCCATCGCTCGGCGCTCGGCCGGATCGTCCGGGCGCGGCGAGGACGCTGAGAAGGCCAGTTCGCACGGCGCCGGCCGTCCCTCGGCAGATCATGTCCAACGCAGGCCCGGCGCTGTAAAGGCCGGGTGTCGGCCCGCCGATGCAATATCCGATGTCCTCCGAGTCGAAGTCTCGAGCGCTGCCGTTCGCCTTCGCCGCTGCGGGCTTGGCAATCGCGTTCAGCGGCGCGCACGCGATCGCCGGGCTCGGTGGTTCCGGCCTCGATGACTTCGCCAACGTGTGGGTCTATACGGGCATCGAGCTTCTCGCCGTGGGTCTCTGTCTAGCGCGGGTGCTGCGAAGAGCCGAGGACCGGGTGGCGTGGCTGATCATCGGCGCCGGCCTGCTCGCGTGGACCGGCGGTGACTTCGTGTGGACGATCTGGCTCGACGGCGTCAGCAGTCCGCCGTATCCGTCGATCGCCGATGCGCTGTATCTCGGACTGTACCCGGCGACATACATCGGACTCACACTGCTGATGCGCTCGCATTTTCGCCACACCGGAGCGGCGGTCTGGCTCGATGGCATCGTCGTCGGCCTGACGATGGCAGCGCTCGGTGCCGATCTCATCTTTCCGGCCGTGCTCGGTGCGACCAGCGGCAACGCGGCCTCGGTTGGCGTGAACCTCGCTTATCCGTTCGGGGATTTTCTGCTACTCGTGTTCATCGCCGTGGGCTTCGCCCTGTCGGGCTGGCGCCCCGGTCGGCAGTGGCTGCTGCTGGGCGCGGGCATCGCCGTCAACGCGACGGCGGACATGCTCTACGTCTACCAAGTGGCCAAGGGCAGCTACGTCGAAGGTAACCTGCTCAACACGTTGTGGCCGGCCTCGATGGTCGTGATCGCCCTCGCCGCGTGGCAGCCCGGCAGCGAGCGCAGCGGCCGCGATGTCGTCGGGCGCCACACGATCGTCCTGCCGGCCCTATCCGCGCTGCTGGCGCTCGCCCTGCTGGTCAGCGCGTCGATTCACTCTCTCACGCGCCTGTCGGTCGCGCTGGCGACGCTGGCGCTGCTGGCGGCCGGCACACGAGCCGGGCTCACGTATCGCGAGAACGTACGCATGCTCATGCGCGAAAGGCGCGGCGCGACGACCGATGCCCTGACTGAACTCGGCAACCGGCGGCAGCTGATGGACGACCTCGAGCTGGCGATCGGGCGCGCGGGACGCGGCTTCGCCTCGACGCTTGCCTTTTTCGATCTGGACGGCTTCAAGCGCTACAACGACAGCTTTGGTCACGGAGCAGGAGACGCGCTGCTGATTCGCCTCGGCAGGGCGCTCGCGGCGGCCGTCGAAGGGGAGGGAGAGGCTTACCGCCTCGGCGGCGACGAGTTCTGCGTGTTGCTGACGGAGCGTTCTGCTCGCGACGATGACCGTGTCAACAAGGCTCGGGAGGCACTCGCCGAGCGCGGCAGCGGTTTCACCGTGACAGCCTCCTGCGGCGTCGTGCTCCTGCCCGATGACGCCGACACGGTGAGCGCCGCCTTGAACCTGGCCGACGAGCGCATGTACGCCGACAAGTCAGGCGCCGGGCGCTCCACCCGTGCGCGAGCCCAGACAGTGCTGATGCAGCAGAGCGTGCTGATGCAGTTGCTGACCGAGCGTGAACCGAGGCTGCACGATCACGTATGCGACGTCGGCCAGCTCGCCACCGCGATCGGCCGTCGCTTCGACCTGAACTCTGAACAGCTCGACGAGCTGCGCCGCGCCGCCGAGCTGCACGACCTGGGCAAGCTCGCGGTCCCCGACCAGGTGCTCAACAAGCCCGGGCCGTTGAGCGACAGCGAGTGGCGGCTGATGCGCCAGCACACGATAATCGGCGAGCGGATTCTCAACGCGGCGCCGGCGCTGCGCCCCGTGGCCCGCCTGGTTCGATCGAGCCACGAGCGCTGGGACGGGGGTGGCTACCCCGACGGCCTGGCGGGCCTGGAGATCCCGCTCGGCTCGCGCATCATCGCCGCCTGTGACGCCTACGACGCGATCGTCTCCGAGCGCTCATATGACGCGGCTCGTTCGGGCGAGGATGCGCTCGCGGAGCTGCGCAGAAACGCGGGCTCGCAATTCGATGCCGACGTCGTCGAGGCGCTCTGCGAGCACGTCGAGAGGCATTCGGCGATCGAGGCCGCGCCGATGCTCGATACCGGCCGGAGCGTCACCGATGCGCGCCCCCCGTCGCGGCTGCGCGACAAGCACGTCGAAAGCCGGACGCGGAGATCGCAGGTCGGCTGAACGCCGCTCGGGTTCGCCGCGGAGTTGCGCCTTCACACGAAGCGGAGAATGGCATCCGGGTTTGAGGGGTGACGCAGCAGGGAAGTTAATCCGTGCCTGCAATTCGTGGTAATAACGCGAGCATAGGAGATCGAATGGGACTAGTGGAGCTGCTCATCATCGTGCTGGTAATCGCCGCCATCGCCGGCGGCATAGGTGTCAGCCCGCTGCTTTGGATTCTGTTGCTCGTCGCACTCGTGCTCCTGTTGACGCGCGGCGGGTTCGGCTCCGCCCGTGGCGGCCGCCTGTAGCGGCGCATCGGCCGACGGCGCGCAACGCGTTGCCTGCGGGCACCGCGTTACGCGCCGTTGAAGTACTCGGCCCTCAGCCAAGTCAGCGTCGCCTCGAGGCCCGCTGAATATTCGACGCGCGGCTCCCAGCCGAGCAGCTCGCGCGCTCTGCGATTGCTGAAGTCCTGGTTGTTGCCGAGCACGTGAACCGCCTGGCGTGAGAGCAGGGGGGCCGCACGCAGGCCGGTCGTCCTGCGCGCGAGGCGATAGCCGTGCTCGAGTGAGAAGCCGACGCCGTTGGCCATCCAGTAGGGCAGGCTCC
The DNA here is from genome assembly GCA_034664965.1 of Solirubrobacteraceae bacterium. Taxonomy (GTDB): domain Bacteria; phylum Actinomycetota; class Thermoleophilia; order Solirubrobacterales; family Solirubrobacteraceae; genus Palsa-744. The sequence continues at coordinate 13,547 of JAXDGQ010000039.1, forward strand.
AGCGAACCGTGGAGCAGCCGAGGCCGTCGGCCAGGCCGTCGGTGAACTCCCTCCAAGTGACGTCGAGACCGTCGGTGACGTTGAAGGCATGCCCAGGCGCGGCCTCGTGGCCAAGCGCGAGCACCGCGGCGTCCAGGAGGTTGTCGACATAGCAGAGGCCGGCGATCGCGCGGCCTCCGTCGACCAGCAGCATGTTGCGAGCGCGGATCGCGCGGGCGATTGCGCCGACGACCTCGATCGAACCGGGTCCGTAGACGGTCGCCGGGCGCAGGATGACGACGTCCAGGTCGTGCGCCTTCTCCACGCGGCGGACCTCGCCCTCGGCCTTCAGCTTCGTCTCGGCGTACCAGTTTCGAAACCTTCCGCCGGCGTAGGTCTCCTCAATTGCGGCGTCGCCCGGGTAGCCGTAGATGTCGGTGGTGCTGAAGTGCACGAAACGGCGCACGGATGCATCGACAGAGGCTTCGAGCAGGCTCCGCGTGCCGCGCACGTTGGTCTGTGCGATCTCCTCCGTGGTGGCCCAGTCCGACACGAGCGCGCCGCAGTGAAACACGTAGTCGCACCCATCCACGGCGCGGGCGAGCGAGCGGGTGCTCGTCAGATCGCCGACGGCGAGCTCGACGTCCAGGCCGTCGAGCCGCGACGTGTCGCTGCTCGAGCGAACCAGGCAGCGCACCGGACGGCCTTCGCCCGCCAATCGCTGGGCCAGGCGCCCGCCTACGAACCCGGTTGCGCCGGTGATCAGGCAGACGTCGTCACGCGACGGATCGAGCGATCTGCCGCGCAGCGGGGTCCAGTCTTGCGCGGGCGCGCTTTGCGGCGCGGGGGATCTTGGCGGGCGGCGACGCAGCGTCGCTGTGGCGATATCGCGTACGACGCTCCAGTTCTTGCTCGCGGCGCCGTGACAGTCGGCGAGCACGGCGTCGAGCGCGCCGAGGAAGCTGCGCGCCTCCTGCTCGGAGAGCGTCAGCGGCGGAAGCAGCTTGATCACGTCGTTCTTGCCGGCCGCCATCGTTATCACGCCGTGGTCTCGGTGCAGCGGGATGACGATCAACTGAGGAAACAGCCCCTCGCTGGCCATGTGGATCAGACGCCAGTTGAGCCGCGCCGCGCGCGAGCTCGGCGCGCCCAGCTCGATGCCGATCATCAGCCCGCTGGCGCGAACCTCCTTGATCATCTCGTAGCGCTCATCAAGCGCTGCGAGCCCGTCGAGCAGCACTGAGCTCGTGCGCGCGGCGTGCTCGACCAGGCGATCGCGCTCGATGATCCGCAGCGTGGCCAGGCCGGCCGCCATCGAGAGGCGGTTGCGGCCGAACGTCGACTGATGCACGTAGGAGCGCTCGAGCGTCCCCACGGCCCTCTGGTAGATCTCGCGGGTCGTGACCATGGCGGCGACAGGCATGTAGCCACCGCTGAGCGCCTTGCCGACGAGCACGAAGTCCGGTCGCAGCCCCCAGTGCTCGAGCGCGAACCATCTGCCCGTGCGTCCGAGCCCGGTCTGGATCTCGTCGAGCACGAACATCGTCCCGTAGCGCCGGCACAGCTCCTGGGCGCCCTGCAGATAGCCCTCCGGCGGGAGGGTGACCATGCGGCCCTGGATCGGCTCGACGACGAAGGCGGCGACGTCCTTCGCGCGCAGCTGCACCTCCAGGCGATCGAGGTCGCCGAAGGGGACGCGCTCGCACCCCGGCAGCAAGGGGCCGAAGCCCTCCTTGAAGAACTCGTCGCCGACCAGCGAGAGCGGCCCGAGGGTGACGCCGTGAAAACCGTTGTCGCAGGAGATCAGACGCGGCCGCCCGGTCGCTGCGCGTGCGAACTTCATCGCCGAATCCACGGCCTCGGCGCCCGTGCTCGTGAAGAACACGGCATCGAGGCCGTGCGGCAGGCGCTGCGACAGCTCCTGCGCGAGCATGCCGGCCAGCGGCGAGTAGTGGATCTGCACGCCATCGACGAGGTCGGCGGCGAGCGTGGCGCGCAGGACCTCGCGCACGTCCGGATGGTTGTGGCCCAGGCTGGAGAACCCCTCGCCGGTGTGGAAGTCCAGGTAGGCCCGACCCGCGGCATCGTAGAGATAGGAGCCCTGCGCCGAGGAGTACTCCTCGTCGAAGCCGAGAATGCGCAGTACGTCGACCAGCGATGGATCGAGGTGGCGCGCGGCCAGCTCCAGGGCTTCGCCGGCGCGCGCCATCGCGTCCGCGGTCACGCCCAGGGGATCGACGATTGGAGCGGGATGGAGCGGGTCGTTTGTGGCGGACAAAATGTCTCCCTGCTGCCCAGATGGTGCGACGTTCGAGGGCGCAAGCCTAGTTGCACGGCTCGACCGAGACCGCCGACGAGCAACAGCCGACGTCGTCTGCGGGATACTGGCCGGCGATGTCCGAGGAACGCGCCACCTCCTACGTGGTCGAGCGCCAGCGACCGGGCTGGCCGTTGCGGGGGTCACGCGGGTAGGCGATGTC